>NZ_LGDO01000070.1:0-89123 GCF_001279805.1 Streptomyces sp. XY431 | reverse complement strand
GGGGTGGGGGGGGCCCGGTCGCCGTGCGCTCGCGGCTGGCGGGGGCGGCCGGGCGGTACCTGTTCGGCGCCCGGGGCATCAGTGCCGAGCACGGCGAGGCGGTGGTGCTGCTGGTCCCGGTCGGGGGCGGGAGCGCAGCTCCGGTCGAGGCCGGGGCCGGGGCTCCGCCCGATGCCGGGGCTCGGGTTGACGCGGCAGGCGGAGGCGCGGCCGGGGACGTCGCCCAGCGGGCGGCGGAACAGGCCGCCGAGCGGCTCGCCCGGCTGGCGGGCTTCCCGGTCACGGTGGGCGCCGGCCGCTCCGCCGCCGGGCCGGTCGCGCTGGCCACCGCGTACGCCGAGGGGCTGCGCTGCGTCCGGGCGCTACGGGCGCTCGGCCGGGACGGCGAGGGCGCCTCGGCGGGGTCGCTCGGCTTCCTCGGGGTGCTGCTCGGCGACGGCCACGACGTCTCCGGCTTCGTCGGCGCGACGCTGGGACCGCTGCTGGACTACGACGCCCGGCGCGGCACCGAGCTGGTCCGCACCCTGCGCGCGTACTTCGACTGCGGCGGCAGCCTCACCCGGGCCAAGGACGAGCTGCACGTCCATGTGAACACCGTCGTCCAGCGGCTGGACCGGGTCGAGGTACTGCTGGGCCGGGACTGGAACGGTCCCGAGCGCTCGCTGGAACTCCAGCTGGCCCTGCGGCTCCAGCTGCTGTCGGGGGCCTGAGCAGGCACCTGGACGGTCCGTACGGGCCGGGGCGTACAGTGGCGAGGTTGGTCTCGAACGCCTGGCAAGGAGCAGCAGCGGTGAGCGAGAACGTTCGGTTCGTCCGGATGGGCATAGGCGAGGGGGCCGTCCCGTACCAGGAGGCCTGGGAGGAGCAGCAGCGGCTGCACGCCCTCCGGGTCGCCGACGAGATCCCCGACACGGTGCTGCTGCTGGAGCACCAGCCCGTGTACACGATGGGCAAGCGCACCAATCCGGCGGACCTGCCGCTGGACGGCACCCCGGTGGTCGAGGTGAACCGGGGCGGCGAGATCACCTGGCACGGCCCCGGCCAGCTGGTCGGCTACCCGATCGTCAAGCTGCCCGACCCGATCGACGTGATCGCGTACGTGCGGCGGCTGGAGGAGGCTCTGATCCGGGCCTGCGCCGGGTTCGGCGTGGAGACCACCCGGGTCGAGGGCCGCAGCGGCGTCTGGGTGCTGGGCGGGGACATCCCGGACGCGGTGGTGGACCCCGCGCAGGTGGTGGACATCGGCAAGCTCACCCTGCGGATGGGCCTGCCGCTGGGCATCGACCCGCGACTGGCCGGCCCGGAGTACGCGCCGTCCAACGCGGGGCAGCGCGGCGACGACCGCAAGCTGGCCGCGATCGGCGTCCGGGTCGCGCGCGGGGTGACCATGCACGGCTTCGCGCTGAACTGCGATCCGGACATGACCTGGTTCGACCGGATCGTGCCGTGCGGCATCCGGGACGCCGGGGTCGCCTCGCTGGCCGGCGAGCTCGGGCGGGCCCTCCCCGTCGCCGAGGCGCTGCCGCTGGTCGAGAAGCACCTGGCCGAGGTGCTCGCCGAGCTGCCGGAGCCGGCGACCGGGCACTGAGCCCGGGCGCCCGGTGCGTGTGTCCGCGCTCGTAGCCGAGTCCGGTCCCGCGCCCGGGAATCTACTTGCCGGTAGCCCTGTTGCCCTGCGATTGCGGGGTCCCAGCCCCGGCGAAGGCCGTACAAGCACAGGCGTACCCTGGGGGTACCCCGTCTAGTTCTAGGAGTCGCACGTGTCCGCTGTCGCGCCCGACGGCAGGAAGCTGCTCCGCCTGGAGGTCCGCAACAGCGAGACCCCCATCGAGCGGAAGCCCGAGTGGATCAAGACCCGCGCGAAGATGGGGCCGGAGTACAACGCCCTCCAGTCGCTGGTGAAGAAGGAAGGGCTGCACACGGTCTGCCAGGAGGCCGGCTGCCCCAACATCTTCGAGTGCTGGGAGGACCGCGAGGCGACCTTCCTCATCGGCGGTGACCAGTGCACCCGCCGCTGCGACTTCTGCCAGATCGACACCGGCAAGCCCGCCGACTTCGACCGGGACGAGCCCCGCCGCGTCGCCGAGTCCATCGTCACCATGGACCTCAACTACGCCACCATCACCGGCGTCGCCCGCGACGACCTGCCGGACGGCGGCGCCTGGCTGTACGCGGAGACCGTGCGCCAGGTGCACGCGCTGACCGCCGCCCGCGAGGCCGGGCGCACCGGCGTCGAGCTGCTGATCCCGGACTTCAACGCGGTGCCGGAGCAGCTGGCCGAGGTCTTCTCCTCGCGCCCCGAGGTGCTGGCGCACAACGTCGAGACCGTGCCGCGGATCTTCAAGCGGATCCGCCCGGCGTTCCGCTACGAGCGCTCGCTGAACGTCATCACCCAGGCGCGCGAGGCCGGGCTGGTCACCAAGTCCAACCTGATCCTGGGCATGGGCGAGACCCGCGAGGAGGTCAGCCAGGCGCTGGCCGACCTGGTCGGGGCCGGCTGCGAGCTGATCACCATCACCCAGTACCTGCGGCCGTCGCTGCGCCACCACCCGGTGGAGCGGTGGGTCAAGCCGCACGAGTTCGTCGAGCTGCAGCAGGAGGCCGAGGAGCTCGGCTTCGCCGGGGTCATGTCCGGCCCGCTGGTCCGCTCCTCGTACCGCGCCGGGCGGCTGTACCGGCAGGCGCTGGAGCACCGCGAGCGGCAGAGCGGGACGGCCGCGGCGGCCCCGGCCGGGTCGGCCCCGGTCGCGGCGGTCTGACGGGCGGCGACGGCGGTTTCACGCCATCGGAGGGGCGGGGCTTCGGCTCCGCCCCTTTCGCTTCACCGGGCTTTGACCAGCTGGTCACGGACTGGTAACACGGAGTGGGGACGATGGCGTCTCCATGGGTTTTCGATTTTTCTCAGCCACACCTCCGAGCACGTCCGCACCGCCGCGCGCACCCGGTCACGGGTCCGCCCGCGCGGCTGCGCGGCCGCTCGGTCCGAGGGGAGCTGTTTCGGCATGCGGGTCGATTTCCGGGTGGAACTCCGGTCGGTGGGCACCGCGCTCCGGCTGGCCGAGAGCGTGCTGCTGGCGGGCGGCCAGCGCCAGGCGCGGCAGAACGCCTGGTCCGCCGTCTGCGAGAACCGCAGGTACGCGGCGGCGCGGGAGCTCGACGGCGGACCGGCGGGCGCCCCGGTGGGCGGACCGGCGAAGGCCGCGCGCCGCTGACGGCGTCTGGCGGTGGGGCTGCCTGCGGGGTAGGGCGTCGAAGGGCTGCGGCGGCGGGCTCCAGGGGGCGGAAGAGGGTACTTCGGGGGTCGGCACACCCGGCGGAACAGGGGCACCCGGGTCACGGTTCGGGGCGAACGGGTACCCGGGCTTGGATATCCCGTACCCGTGCCACGTACCATGAGCGTTATGGCGAGGGAAACATCCGAGAACCCCGGGCGACTGAAGCAGATCCGCCTGGCATACACCATGACCAAGAAGGTCGACACCAAGATCGGCCTGATCATCGCCGGCGTCGGCCTGCTGACCTTCGGCGTGTTCCTGGCCATTGGTTTCGCGATCGAGCACCCCGTCTACCTGGGCATCCTGGGCTTCATCGTGGCCTTCCTGGCCATGGCGATCGTCTTCGGGCGCCGGGCCGAGCGCGCGGCGTTCGGGCAGATGGAGGGGCAGCCGGGCGCCGTCGCCGCTGTGCTGAACAACATCCGGCGCGGCTGGAGCGCGAGCTCCACGCCGGTGGCCGTCACCCGCAGCCAGGACGCGGTCTACCGCGCCGTCGGCCGGGCCGGCATCGCGCTGATCGGTGAGGGCAACCCGAACCGGGTCCGCCAGCTGCTCGCGGCCGAGAAGAAGAAGATGGCCCGGGTCGTCGGCGACGGTGTGCCGGTGCACGACATCGTGGTGGGCGACGGCAAGGACGAGGTCCCCCTCAAGAAGCTGCAGATCCACCTGATGCGTCTGCCGCGCGCCATCACGCCCGCCAAGGTCACCGAGACCAACGACCGGCTGCGCGCGCTGGGCGACCTGCTCTCCAAGGCGCCCATCCCCAAGGGCCCGATGCCCAAGGGCGCCCGGATGCCCAAGGGCGGCCAGGCTCGCTGAGCCCCTCCCCCGTCGACACCAGAACGGCCCCGCCGCGGAGCTTCCGCGGCGGGGCCGTTCGGCGTTCCGGCATTCGCACCGGCCCGGGCTCGGATCCGGAGACTCGGGTCGGGAGGCTCAGGTCCGGAGACTCAGGTCCAGCCGGATCGGATCCGGACGGTCAGATCCGGACGGTCAGATCCGGACGCTCAGATCCGGACCTCGACGGTGCCGACCGCCTTGTCGTGCAGCCCCCGGGTGTCGCGGTCCCAGACCAGGGCCGGTACCACCAGGAAGAGCAGCACCGTCCGCAGCAGCACCTGCGGGATGGTCGCCCGGCCACCGTCGAGCCGGACCACCCGCAGGCCGAACAGCCGCTTGCCGAAGGTCGTCCCGGTGGTCGCGAGCAGCAGCACGATGACGGCGAAGAGCAGCGGAGTGGTCCACATGTTCGCCGAGCCGGCGGAGCCGTTGCCGAGCAGCCCGTAGGCGACCAGGGCGACCAGCCAGCCGTCGACGAACAGGGCACCCAGCCGGCGGCCCGGGCCGGCGATCGAACCGGAACCCTCCTTGGGCAGTCCGAGGCGCTCACCGCGGTAGCCGAAGTCGGCTCCCATCTTCTCGGCGGCCGCCTTCGGGCCGTCGATCCACGATCCCAACGCTTCTCTGGTGTCCACGAATCCACATTAACCGGGCGAACACCGGGGGCGGCCACCGCCTCCCCGGCCCGGACCGCGCGGCCCGCCCGCGCACCGCCACCGGAGAGTGAATCGGCCGCCATCGGCTTTCCCCCGCCCCTCTCCAGTGGTCCAGACCACTTCACCGCCCCGACCTGGCCGGGCGAGGCGTTTTGTCCAGAGCCGTACAACTTTGCCGCCCGCGCGACGACGGCGGTTAACATTCAGGAAACGACTGGGTCACCGGCCGGAAACGGCCCATTCCTAGGGTGAGCCCCATTCGCTACGCCGAGGAGGATGGATGTTCAACAACGCCGCCGAAGTGAAGCAGTTCATCCAGGACAACGACGTGAAGTTCGTCGATGTCCGCTTCTGCGACCTGCCAGGCGTCCTGCAGCACTTCTCCGTTCCCGCGGCGACGTTCGACCCGTCCGAGACCCTGATGTTCGACGGCTCGTCGATCCGCGGCTTCCAGGCCATCCACGAGTCCGACATGGCCCTGGTCCCCGACCTCGCCACCGCCCGGCTCGACCCGTTCCGCCAGGTGAAGCACCTCAACATCAACTTCTTCATCCAGGACCCGGTGACCGGCGAGGCCTACAGCCGCGACCCGCGCAACGTCGCCAAGAAGGCCGAGGCCTACCTCGCCTCCTCCGGCATCGCGGACACGGCGTTCTTCGGCCCCGAGGCCGAGTTCTACGTCTTCGACTCGGTCCGGTTCGACACCAGCGCCAACGCCTCGTACTACCACATCGACTCCGAGGCCGGCGCCTGGAACTCCGGCTCCACCGAGGGCGACGTCCGCGGCTACAAGGTCAAGTACAAGGGCGGCTACTTCCCCGTCCCGCCGGTCGACCACTTCGCCGACCTGCGCGCCGAGATGTCCCTGGAACTCGCCAAGGCGGGCCTGGAGGTCGAGCGCCAGCACCACGAGGTCGGCACGGCCGGCCAGGCGGAGATCAACTACAAGTTCAACACCCTGCTGCACGCCGCCGACGACCTGATGCTGTTCAAGTACATCATCAAGAACGTCGCCTGGCGGGCCGGCAAGACGGCCACCTTCATGCCGAAGCCGATCTTCGGCGACAACGGCTCGGGCATGCACGTCCACCAGTCGCTCTGGACCGAGGGCGTGCCGCTCTTCTACGACGAGCAGGGCTACGCCGGACTCTCCGACACCGCCCGCTACTACATCGGCGGCCTGCTCAAGCACGCGCCGTCGCTGCTCGCCTTCACCAACCCGTCGGTGAACTCCTACCACCGCCTGGTCCCCGGCTTCGAGGCCCCGGTCAACCTGGTCTACTCCCAGCGCAACCGCTCCGCCGCGATCCGGATCCCGATCACCGGCTCCAACGCCAAGGCCAAGCGCATCGAGTTCCGCGCCCCCGACCCCTCCTCCAACCCCTACCTCGCCTTCGCCGCCATGCTGATGGCCGGCCTGGACGGCATCAAGAACAAGATCGAGCCCCTGGAGCCGGTCGACAAGGACCTCTACGAGCTGGCTCCCGAGGAGCACGCCAACGTCCCCCAGGTCCCGTCCTCCCTCCCGGCCGTCCTGGAGGCCCTCGAAGCCGACCACGAGTACCTCCTCGCGGGCAACGTCTTCACCCCGGACCTCATCGAGACCTGGATCGACTTCAAGCGCACCAACGAGATCGCCCCCATCGCCCTCCGCCCCCACCCGCACGAGTTCGAGCTCTACTACGATCTGTAGGACACCATCTGACCTGCGGAAACGCCTCCCGGAAGCTCTCGTTCTCATGCGAGACGAGTGCAACGGGCGACGCCGGTGGCCGGCGGTGGATCGGCTGGACGAGCGACACCCGGGGTCGTCGCGCTCCTCGCGGAGCGTGACGACCCCTTTTGGTCGACGGCGCGGGCCGAGTTGCTGGGCCGCTCGGGGCGGCACCGTCTATGACGTGCCGGGCTTCCCCGCCCAGCGACCTCGCTGCCACTGTGCGGGCCGGGGCGGCCGACAGTCCCAGGTGGTCACAGGACTCGGTGCTCATTGAGCCAGACGTCGTCGAGGTGGATGAAGGCCCACTTCGCGGCTTCGGCCTCCTCGCGCCCGTCGCGCAGGACCTCGTTGAACTCGGCGACCTCGACCAGGTAGAGGTGAAGGTCCTCGTGCCGGATGGTGATCGTTGTTCGGGCGAACGACGTGGTGCTCTCCGCCGTCCAGTCCAGCGGGAACTCCACGAGCATGATGTGAGTGGTGTGGTCCTGGTCGAAGGGCTTCCACAGGTCTCGGCGGAGCTTGTGGGTGCAGCCGGGCACTCGGGAGAGCTCGCCGGCCGACGCGGCTACGAGGAGCTTGGCATCGACGAGCCAGCCGCCGTCGACAATGTCGTGGCCCTTGCGACGTCCGCCGTAGAGGGTGGGTTCGCCGCCCCTCCGGCTGAGCCAGTGGGCGACGACGTGCTCTGCGGCGACGGCCTTGACGGGGCCGAACGCCGACTGCTCTACGCGGATGGGCACTTCTGACTCCCTGAGCTCTGGTCTGCTGGGCGACGGCCGCCCTCAGGGTCGGCGGGGCGCCGGCTCGGAGGTCAGCGCGGCCGCGACGAGTCGGCCCAGTCCTGCGGCGAGTCCGTCCGGGGTGCGGTGCTGGAGGTAGAGCATGCTGAAGACCGGGCCGGTCACCAGGGCGTGGACGAGGGCGACATCGGGAACCGCGTGGAGTTCACCGCGGGCGACGGCCCGTTCCAGGAGGCCGCGGATGCTTCCCAACTCACGGACGACGAAGGTCTGGTGGAAGCGCGCGGCGAGGTCGGGCGAGGTGCCGAGGTCGGCGAGCAGTCCCAGCACCGCGCTGGTGGCGGCCGGTGCCGACAGGTGGTCGACGATCTCCTGGACGAGGGCGGTCAGGTCGCCCTCCAGGGTGCCCGTGTCCGGAGGCGCGGGCAGGTCCGGGGTGTGGATCGCGGCGGCGAAGACCATGTCCTGCTTGGTCGCGTAGCGCCGGTAGATGGCCGCCTTGCCGATACCGGCCCGCTCCGCCACGGCGTCCATGGTCAGGCCGGCGTACCCGGCGTGCGCGAGCAGTCCGCGGGTGGCGGTGAGGATCGCTTCGTCCACCCGGCTGTCCCTTGGTCGTCCCATGCCGAGATGATACGGTACCCGCAGTTTCGGAACTATGAGTCTCGCAATGGGGGAGCCATGAGCCGCTGGGCAGGCCGCATCCTGGTCGTGATGGGCGTCGGACACCTGGTAGTCCTGGGTGTGCAGAACGCGGAGTACCTGGACGAATGGTTCGGCGGCGCCCTCTGGGGGCTGCCCCGGGGCGAGTTCGTGCATCCGGGCGGGGCCAACGGGGCGTTCTGGATCGTGATCGGCAGCTTCGCCGTTCCGCTCCTGCTGCTCGGACTCCTCGTCGACCACCTCGCCCGCAGGGGCGTCGCGGTGCCGCAGTCCGTCGGCTGGGGCCTCGCCGCGTGGTGCCTGGTGGGGTCGACGATCCTGCAGCCCACGCCGCTGCTGCTCGGCCTGGTCCCCGCGCTGCTGCTGATCCGCTCGACCCGGCGCACCGCCGGCTGAGCACCGGGGCGCCCGTCGGGTCCGTCGCCGGACGAGCGGAATCGGGGGTCGTCACACTCCTCGCGGAGTTGTGACGACCCCCGTTCTCGCGCGCCACAGGCGTCGCGAACGGGAGAACCGCTTCCACCCACCGAACGGCCCGGGGTCGTGGTTTACCCGGTGGCGGTGGGGCCGGCCGGAGGGGTGCGGGGCAGGGTGCGGACGGCGGGGAGGGCGAACAGGACCGCGCAGCCGGCCAGGCAGGCGCCCGCCGACACCAGGAGCAGGTGGTCCGGGGAGGCCAGTGCGGCGGCCGGGCCTGCCAGCAGCTGGCCGAGCGAGATGCCGGACACCGAACCCGCCAACTCGTAGGCGGAGACCCGGTTGAGCACCGCGGGCGGGGTGTGGGTCTGCACGCTGGTCGCCCACATCACCGACCAGAACGCCAGGGCGGCGCCGCCGAGGACGTGGCCCGCCAGCAGCACCGGCAGACCGGCGCCCACCGCCACGCAGAGCGGCAGCACGGTGTACAGGACCATGGCCACCGTGCCCGCGGCCAGTGGGCGGGCCGGGCGCAGCCGCAGCGCCACCAGGCCGCCGAGCACCGTTCCGACGCCGAGGAAGGAGACCGCCAGGCCGTAGGCGTTCGGACCGAGCCGGTCGGCGACCAGCGCCGAACCCAGCGGCACCAGCGGGCCGAAGAGCAGTACGCCGAAGACCATCCAGACGAGGATCACCGCCCACATCCAGGTGCGGGCGCGGAACTCCCGCCAGCCCTGGCGCAGTTCGCGTCGGAGCGGGCCAGCGGTGCGGGCGGCGGGGCGAACGGCGGGGCGACCAGGGGGGCGGCCGGTGGCGCCGGGGTCGGCCGGGGCGGGCCGGACCAGGGCCAGGCAGAGGGCGCTGAGCAGGAAGGTTCCGCTGTCGATCGCGTACACCGCCCCGGCACCGGTCAGCGCGATCAGCAGTCCTGCCAGGGCCGGGCCGAGCAGATGGGCGAGCGCGTCGGCCACCTTGAGGGTCGCGTTCGCCCGCTGCGGGTCGGCCGCGACCAGCGGGACCATCCCGTTCACCCCCGGCAGGAACATCGCGACGGCCGCACCGGCCACCGCCGCCATGGTCACCAGCAGCCAGAACGGCGGCCGTCCGGCGAAGAACGCGGCCGCCAGCACACCCTGGGTGAGCACCCGGACGAGATCGGCGGCGACCATCATCCGGCGGGCGCCGATCCGGTCCGTGAGCACCCCGCCGAACAGCACCAGGAGCACGAACGTCCCGGTCCAGGTGCCGAGGACGAGGCCGGCCCCGGAGACGCCGTACAGCGCGCCGACCGCGAGCGCGGCGGCCACGGGCATCATCGCGTCGCCGAGCAGGGAGACCGCGCGGGCGGTGAAGTAGAGAGTGAAGGGTCCGGTCCACAACGGGCTCCGGGTGTCCCGGAGTCCGGGGCGGGAGTGCGGGGCGGGTGGGGTGTGCGTCTCGGCGGTGGTCACAGCAGAGATAGTGGTTCAGACCAATCGGCCCGTCCCAGTGTCCCGAACGACATGATGGGGTACTTTCCCGCCATGACGCCGCGTCCGCTCCCCGGTCCCCCGGCTCCGCACCGGGTGGTGGCCCTGCTGCTGCCCCCGCAGGACACCTTCCCGCTGGCCTGCGCGACCGAGGTGTTCGGCGACCACGGTCCGGCCGTCCCCGCCCGCTACGCGTTCGGGGTCTGCGCCGAGCACCCCGGTCCGGTCCGCACCCGGGCCGGTTACGACCTCCTGGTCACCGCCGGGCTGGACGCACTGGAGGACGCGGACACCGTGCTCGTGCCCGGCTGGCAGCACCCGGCGGGCACGGAGGTGCCGCCGGCGGTGGTCGACGCGGTCGGCCGGGCGCACCGGCGCGGCGCACGGATCGTCGGCCTCTGCTCGGGTGCCTTCGTGCTCGCCGCCGCCGGACTGCTGGACGGCCGCCGGGCCGCGACCCACTGGGCGCGGGCCGCCGAGCTGGCCGCCCGGTTCCCGCGGGTCCGGGTCGACCCCGGGGTGCTCTACGTGGACCACGGCGATGTCGCCACCAGCGCCGGCGCCGCGGCCGGCGCCGACCTCTGCCTGCACCTGGTGCGCGAGGACCACGGCGCCGCGCACGCCCTGCGGATCGCCCGGCAGATGGTGATGCCTCCGCACCGCGAGGGCTGCCAGCTGCAGTACGCCGAACTGCCCGCCCCCGCGCCGGCCGTCGACTCGCTGGCCCCGCTGCTGGAGTGGCTGGCCGAACGGCTGGACCGGCCGGTGAGCGTCGCCGAGATGGCCGTCCGCTCCCAGGTGTCGGCCCGGACGCTGACCCGGCGCTTCACCGAACAGCTGGGCATCAGCCCCGGACGCTGGCTGCTGGACCGGCGGATCGCCGCCACCCGGGCCCTGCTGGAGGAGACCGACCTGCCGGTGGAGACCATCGCGCGCCGGGTCGGCCTCTCCTCCGCCGTCAACCTGCGCCGCCGCTTCCACGAGGCCCTGCGCACCACGCCCGCCGCCTACCGGCGCGCCTTTCGCGCGAACCGGGCCGGGTGAGCCGGACGGGGGTGAGCCGGACGCGGGTGCCGGGGGTCGGGGGTCAGGCGGTGGCGGTGGCCGTGGTGAGGAGGGCGGTGATGCGGGCCTCGGTGGCGGGGGTGAGGGCGGTGAGGGCGAAGGTGGTGGGCCACATGGTGTCCTCGTCGAGGGTGGCCACGTCGCTGAAGCCGAGCGTCGCGTAGCGGGACTTGAACTTCTGGGCGCACTGGAAGAAGCAGAGGACCTTGCCGTCCTTGGCGTAGGCGGGCATGCCGTACCAGAGCTTGGGGGTGAGGACGGGGGCGGCGGCCCGGACGAGGGCGTGGACGCGTTCGGCGAGGGCGCGGTCGGCCGGCTCCATCTCGGCGATCTTGGCGAGCACCTCCTGCTCGGCGTCCGCCTTGGCGGTGCGCGGGTTGCGGCGGGCCGCGGCCTTGAGCTCCTTGGCGTGCTCCTTCATGGCCGCGCGCTCGTCCTCGGTGAAGCCGTCGAAGGGCTGCGTGGCGGTCTTCGCGGTGGTGGTCCTCGCGGTGGCGGTCTTCGCGGTGGCGGTCTTCGCGGTGGTGGTCTTCGCGGTGGTGGTCATGATGGGCTCCTCGGTCGGGTGGGGCTGGTGGTGCGGGACGGTTTCATGGTGGCGCGACAGCGCCGGGGACGGCTTCTCAGGAACTGACCGATTCGTCGAGCCAGCGGCCGTCGCGCATCAGCTCGCGGCCGGCCAGCTCGTTCTCCTCGCGCCAGGCCTGGATGCGGCGGGGCGAGACCAGGAACCAGCCGTACCGGACGGCCGAGGCTCGCGGGTCGAAGCCGGTGCGGGCGGCGAAGCGGTCTCCCCGCTCGTGCGGGAGGGCGTCGATGCCGAGGGCCTCGACCTCGCCCTCGATCATGCAGACGTCCCGGGTGGGGCCGAGCGCCAGCCGGACGGTGCCGGCGGCGGTGAGGTTGCGGCCGGTCGGGCTGCCGACCGGGGTGGCGAGCAGCAGCGCTCCGCCGTCCCAGTCGAAGGAGAGCGGGACGAGGTGGGGCACACCGTCCGGCGAGGCCGTGGCCACCCAGACGTCGACGTCCTCGGCGAGGCGCCGTTCGAGGTCGAGGCGGCGCTCGGCGAAGGGGCGCGGTCCGGTCATGCTCTCTCACTCCTGTGCTCGTCGGCTGCGTTGGTCACAGCCTCCCTCGGGCGGGGTGGGGGCCACATCCGTGGTGACCACGGAACGGACCACGGAGTCGCCCCGCATAATGACCCGGTGCCGACTCCTGTGATCTCGCCCCGCGAAGCCGATGTGCTCGCACTGCTCGGCGAACACCTCAGCAATGCCGAGATCGCCGCTCGGCTGTTCATCTCGGTGCGCACGGTCGAGTCCCACACCTCGTCGCTGCTGCGCAAGTTGGCGCTGCCGGACCGGCGGGCGCTCTCCCGGCGGGCGGTCGAACTCGCCCGTGCCGAGCGGCCCCGACCGGCCCCCGCACTGCCCGCCCCGCTGACGGCTTTCGTGGGGCGGGAGCGTGAACGTGCCGCGCTGGCCGTGCTGTTGGCGGACCATCGGCAGGTGACGGCGGTCGGGCCCGGTGGAGTGGGCAAGACCAGGCTGGCGCTGGCGGTGGCGGCCGGGGCGGCCGGCGGGTTCGCCGACGGGGTGTGGTTCGTCGACCTGGCCCCGGTCACCGGTCCCGACCGGGTGCCGGCGGCCGTCGCGGCCGTCCTGGGGGTCGGCGAACAGCCCGGGCAGGGCATCGACGAGGCGGTGTGCGCCGCGCTGGCCGAACGCCGGGCGCTCCTGGTGCTGGACAACTGCGAGCAGGTCAGGGACGGTGTCGCGCCTTTCCTGGAACGGCTGTTGGCGGCCTGTCCGGGGGTGCGGGTGCTGGCGACGAGCCGGGCCAGGCTGCTGGTGCCCTTCGAACGGGTCTTCCCCGTACCGCCGTTGTCCCGGGACGGCGGCGGGAGGTCGGAGGCGGTCGCGCTGTTCGTCGAACGGGCCACCGCGGCGGCCGGGGCGGCCCCGGATCCGGCGCTCCGGGACGGGATCGCGGCCGTCTGCGAGCGGCTCGACGGGATGGCGCTGGCGATCGAGCTGGCGGCCGCCCGGTGGCCGACGCTCGGGCTGGACGGGCTCCGGGCGGGGCTGTCGGACCAGTTGCGGATCCTGGCGGGCGGCCCGCGCGCGGACGACCGGCACCGCTCGGTGCGGGCGGTGCTGGACTGGAGCCACGAACTGCTGGAGCCCGCCGACCAAGCACTGCTGCGGCGGGTGTCGGCGTTCGTGCTGCCGTTCACGGCCGGGGCGGCGGTCGCGGTGGCGGGCTTCGCCCCGCTCGACGCGGGCGCCGTCGCCGACGGTCTCGGCCGGCTCGCCGAGCAGAGCCTGCTCAGCGCCGTCCCGTCCGCGCACGGCACCCGCTACCGGGCGCAGGAGACGATCCGGCAGTACGGCGCCGAACGGCTCGACGGGGCCGGGGAGTCGGCGCGGGCGCGGGGGCGGCACCTCGACTGGTGCCTGAGCGGCGCGGACGGACTCGCGCGGGCTTCGGACGAGGAACGGCAGCTGCGGGAGGGCAGTTGGCAGGCCGGGTTCGACGCGCTGGCCGAGGAGTTGCGGGCCGCGCTGGCCTGGGCCGCCGACCGCCCGGAGCGGCGGCCCGACGCCCGTCGCCTCGCGCTCGGCCTCGCCGGGCCGGCCTTCGACCGCCATCTGCTCGGCGAGGCCCAGCAGCGCCTCGAACAGGCCGCCGACCTCGCCGACGGCTCCCCCGCGGACGCCGCCGCCGCGCTGCGGGAGGCCGCCCGGGTGGCCGGGTGCCGACGCCTCGGCGACGACATGTACCGCCTCCACCGCGCCGCCGCGGCGGCCGCGCTCGACGCCGGGGACCCGGCCGGGGCTGCCCGCGACCTGGCGGCCGCCGCCACCGTCGCGCACCGCTTCTCCAGCACCTTCGCACGCCTTCCCGCCGCCGCGGAGGTGACCGCCCTGCTGGCGCGGGCCCGGGAACTGTCCGACGGCTCCCCGGCGGCCTCGGCCGCCCTCGCCCTCGCCGAGGCGGCCGTGCTCGCGGACGCCTACGGCTCCGTCCAGGGCAGCCCGGACAACACGGCGCGGGAGACGGTCGGGTACGCCGAGCGGGCCGTCGACCTGGCCCGTCGCGCGGGCGACCCGGTGGCCGAGTCCGCCGCCCTGGACGCCCTCTCCGGCGCGCACAGCTGGGCCGGGGAGCCGTTCGCGGCCGCCGGGGCTGCCCGCCGCCGGGTCGAGCTGCTGGCCCTGGCCCCGCGCACCCCGGCCACCGCGCACGAACGGGTGGACGCGCTCGCGATGGCCGCCGCGACCGCGATCGGCGTCGGCGAACTGGAGCGGGCCCGGCAGTGGGGGCGGCAGCTCGCCGAGCATCCGCTGACGGCCGAGGTGGGGCACCACGCCACGTCCTGGCTGCTGGTCGCGGACGCGTTCGCCGGGCGGGAGGAGGAGGTGCTCGCGGGCGGGGCGCGGTTCCTCGAAGCCTGGGAGCAGGGCGGGCGTCCGCGTTCGTTCTCGCTCGGCCCGGCGGCCGCGGCGGTCGCCATGGTCCACGGGCTGCGCGGCGACGACACCGCCCGGGCCTCCTGGCTGGCCGTCGTCGGCCGGGCGGGCACCGAGGAGGAACACCGCCACGGCTACGGCGCGGTGTTCGACGCCGCGGTGCTGCTCCACCGGGGGGAGGCGGGGGCCGCGCTGGAGCGGCTCTCGCCCGCCCCAGAGGAGGTGTGGAAGTGGGTGTCCTGGGTCTGGCTGCACTGGTACGCGGCGGCGCGGGTCGAGGCCTCGGTGCTGAGCGGCCACCCGGAGGCGCCCGAGCGGCTCGCCGGGGCGCGCGCCACGGTCGCGGGCAATCCCGTCGCCGTGGCCCAACTCGACCGGGCGCAGGCGCTCCTGGACGGCGACCCGGCCCGGGTGCGGGCCACGGCCGCCGCCTTCGCAGCGGCGGGCTGCCGCTACCAGTCCGCCCGCAGCCTCCGGCTCGCGGACGCGGCCGGGAACGGGGCCGGGGGCGGGGAGGGCTGAGGGGCCCGCCGACGAGCCCCGGCCGCGGGCCTCAGCGGGTGGTGACGGGGAGGGATTCGTAGCCGCGGAGGACGAGGCGGTCACGGCGGACCGGAATGCCGGCGGGGGCCAGCCGGGGGAAGCGGTCCAGCAGTGCCGGGACGGCGATGTCCGCCTCCAGACGGGCGAGTTGGCTGCCCAGACAGAAGTGCGCGCCGCCACCGAAGCTGAGCGGCTGACTGTCGGTGCGGGTCGGGTCGAAGCGGTCCGGGCGGGTGTAGCGGGCGGGGTCGCGGTTGGCGGCGCCCAGCATCACCAGCACCACGGTGCCGGCGGGCGTGGGCAGGTCGGCCACCGTGAGGTCGGGGGCGGTGGAGATCCGGGAGGTGAGCTGGACCGGGGAGTCGTAGCGCAGCACCTCGTCCGTGAACAGCGAGGGGTCGAGCCCGCCGGTGCGCAGGCCCTCGGCGGCGCCGGGGTGGCGGAAGAGCAGGGTGAGGCCGTTGCCGAGGAGGTTGGTGGTGGTCTCGAAGCCGGCGACCAGGAGGAGGACGAGGTTGCCCAGCAGCTCCTCGCCGGAGATCCGGTCCGGGGAGTCGGCGGCGATCCGGGCCAGGTCGCTGACCAGGTCGCCGGTCGGCCTGGCCAGCCGCTCGGCGACCAACTCCGCGAAGTAGGACTCCAGTTCCTCAGCGGCGGCGTCGGCGGCGGCCAGTTCGCCGAGGTCCTGGACGAGCTCCAGCGCGATGGTGAGGTCCGAGGCGAGGCCCCGGAAACGGTGGCGGTCGGCGGCGGGGACACCGAGCAGTTCGCAGATCACCTCGACCGGGAGGCGGAAGGCGAAGGCGTCCATGAAGTCGACGGGGGAGCCGCCGGCGCCCCGGTCGGCCAGTTCGTCGAGCAGCCGGGCGACCGTCGCCTCGATCGCCGGGCGCAGGGCCGCGACCCGGCGGGCGTTGAAGGCCGAGGCGACGAGCGAGCGGACCCGGCTGTGGTCGGGGGCGTTGCGCTGGAGGACCGAGTGGCCGAGCAGCACGACGGACGGGTGGGCGAGCAGCTCCGCGTTGTCGGCGGTGAGGGTCCTGGTGTCCTCCACCGCGAAGGCGGGGTTGCGCAGCACCTGGTTGGCGGCGGCGTGCCCGGCCACCAGGACCGCCGCGGGGCCGGCCGGGGCGACGGCCCCGAGCTCGTGCGCCCGCGCGTAGAGCGGATAGGGGTCGAAGCGCCCCTCCGTGGTCATCAGACGCTCGATGATCGACGCACCGTCCATGCGGGGTTCCCCTCCCGTAGATCCAACTCCGATACGGACAACTGTCGGTGAACGGACGGGAGTTCCCACGAAGGGCGGTAGACGTGGGCGGGCCCGACCGGAAGGCCCGGACCTGGGGCAGGGCGGGGCGACGGGCGGCCGGGCGGCGCGGGGGCGGGGCGGGGTGGGCCCCGGTCGGTAGGGTAGTGGGATGGAGATCTGGATCAACCCTCGCTGCGGGAAGTGCCGCAGCGCACTGAACGAGCTGACCGGCGCGGGCGCCAAGTTCACGGTCCGGCGCTACCTGGAGGACCCGCCGAGCGTCGCCGAGCTGGAGCAGGTGCTGGTGCGGCTGGGCCTGGAACCGTGGGACATCGCCCGGATCGAGGAGCCCGTGGCCAAGGACCTGGGCATGAAGCAGTGGGGCCGGGAGGCCGGCGACCGGGCGGGCTGGCTCGCGGCGATGGCCGAGCACCCGATCCTGATCCAGCGCCCGATCATCACCGCGGACGACGGGCACGCTGTGGTGGCGCGAACGCCGGAGGCGGTCAGGTCCGTCCTGCCGTAGGGACGGCGGCCGGTACTGCTCGGCGGTACCGGCCCGGGGTACCCGACCGGCGCCGGCGGCCAAGGTGCCGGCGGCCGGGTGCCGGCGACCGGGTGTCAGCGGCGCTCGAAGCGCCGCACCGGCTCGCCCGGCCGCCAGGAGCTGATCCGGACCGCGTCCCCCTCGACGGTGGTGTGCACGACCTGCTCCAGCTCCAGCCGGAAGGCGTCGTACGGGCCGGGCGGCGGCTCCGGGAGCTCGGCCTCGTAGGCGGCGCGCTCCGCCTCGTCGGTGAGCTCCACGGCCCGGCCGGACAGCTTGGAGTCGCCGTCCGCCAGCGTCTCGTCGCTCGGGTTGCTGTGCAGCGCGAAGCGGGCGTCGCGGCGGAGGTCCCGCACCTTCATCGCGTCGCGCATCGAGCCGAGCAGGATGTCCGCCCCGAAGAAGCCCACCTCGATACCGCTCACCCGGGGTGAACCGTCACTGCGCAGCGTCGCCAGGACGTGGTGCTTGTTGGCCTCGAAACGGGCCCGCACGGCGGGGGCCAGGTCCGGCGCCTCCTGCTCGAAATCCTGCCAGGTAGCCATGCCGTCAGTGTGGCACCGGCCGCTGACAACCGCCGGACGGACACCGCACGGACGTCGCAAGAACACCGCACGGACGTCGCGCCGCCGCGCTGTCGGTGCCCGGTGCCACACTGGCCGGGTGACCACTACGACCACCTACATCGCCTTCCTGCGCGCCGTGAACGTGGGCGGCCGGACGGTGCGGATGGAGCGGCTGCGCACGCTCTTCGCCGAACTGGGCCTGGAGCGCGTCGGCTCCTACATCCAGAGCGGCAATGTGTTCTTCACCGCCGAGGCCACCGACGCGACGGCCCGGGCCGCGCTGACCGGGCGGATCGAGCGGCACCTGGCCGAGCAGCTGGGCTTCCCGGTGCCGGTGCTGCTGCGCACGGTGGACGAGGTCCAGGCCGTGCTGGACGCCGAGTCGTTCGCGGAGGTCGAGGTGACGCCGGACGTCCGGCTCACGGTGAACTTCCTCTCCGAGCCGCTGCCCGCGGACTTCCCGCTCCCCTACACCTCGCCGAAGGGCGACTACGAGGTGCTCGGCGCCGATCCCGGCACCGCGTTCGTCGTGGTGCACCTGAAGAACGGGAAGTGGGCCACCACCGGCAATCTCTTCGGGAAGTCCTACCGGGGGGCGGTGACCTCGCGGTTCCTGCACACCACGGTCAAGATCGTGGCGGCCGCACGGAAGACCTGAGCCGCACCGGCGGACCGGCGGACCCGGGGACCGGCGGACCGGCAGCCCGGGGAATCTGGACAGGTCGGCGGGGGCAGCCGAGAATCGGTCCATGATGTCGCGTGAGAACCGGACACAGGTGGTCCGGCCGTCCGAGGCCGAGCGGGAGCAGGCCCTCGACGCGTTGCGGGAGGGCGCCGGGAACGGCCGGCTGTCGCACGACACCTTTCTGGGCCGGCTGGACCTCGTCCTCCGTGCGAGCAGCCGCGCCGAGCTGAAGGCCGTGATGTCCGACCTGCCGGCCGGGAACCCGGTCGGACGGTTCCTGCTGCGCGCGGTGGGCCGGGTCTCCGCCTTCGGCGTGCGCCTGGGCGGGGCCTGGCGGGCCGAGCGGCTGCCCGGGCTGAGCCTCCCCCACTCCGGGGGCGGGCAGTTGACGATCGGCCGGTTCCCCGGGTCGGGACTGCGGCTGAACGACGCGTCGGTCTCACGGCACCACGCCGAGCTGCGCCGGGAGGGTGACAGCTGGGTGCTGTACGACCTGGGCTCGACCAACGGCACCCATGTGAACGGGTACCGGATCGTCGGCGGCATCCGGGTCCGCCCCGGCGACCAGGTGCGCTTCGGCAACCTGGAGTTCCGCCTCGCCACCGGCTGACCTCCTGCCGCCCCTGGGCCCGGGCGGTCGCGCGGGGCGGTGGCCCGGCGGCCTGGCCCCGGAGCGTCAGTGCGGGAACTGCCGCGGCGGCCGCTGGACGGGCAGTGAGTCCTGGAAGTCGCCGATGACGGTGGCGACCTGGCGCATCAGGACCGTCCGTTCGAGCCGGTCGAGGTAGCGGTGCTCGGCGACCAGCGCCTCCACGGTGACCCCGAAGTAGAGCGTCATCAGCGGATTGACGAAGAGCTTGCCGCCCTTGGTGCGGTCGGTGAACCGGACGTCGCCGAACAGGCCGCGCAGCGCGGCCGCCACCGAGCCCTGGACGATGCTCGGGTGCTCCGGGAACGCCGCCCGGGCGTGCTCCACGGCGTCCAGGTAGAGCGCCCCCTCCGGGCTGTCGCGCGGGACGGAGAAGGCGCCGAGGTAGCCGCCGGCCCGGTCGATCGCGGCGAGGTTCTCCAGGACCAGGGAGTGGTTGACGCCGTGGTAGGCGTCGATGCCGAAACCGAGGCAGGCGACCAGCCGTTCGGGGACCTCGGTGAGCCCGGCGACGGCGGCCAGGCTGGTCATGTCCTCCTCCGGTGTGCCGAGGCCCGCCTCGTCGCCGCGCATCAGGATGTCGGTACCGCCGTCGACCAGCAGGACGGCGTCGATGCCGAGGCGCTCGACGAGGGCACGGTAGGCGGCGCGCAGCGGCTGCACCCCGGTCCTGGGGAACGCCCAGACCTGGTCGGGCATGCCGTGCAGCCGGAGCCAGCGGGCGAGCGTCCGCTCGGGGAAATAGCCGTCAGGGGCCGGGGTGTCGGGCCGGACCAGGGCCAGGTCGGGCTCCTGCCAGACCTCGGCGGGCAGGGCGTGGAGCTCGCTGAAGGAGAGGTTGGCCAGATGCACCTCCTTGCCCGCGGCCCGCAGGGCGAGGGCGAGCGGCAGGCCCGCGTAGACGTCGAAGCCGCCGCCGGCGCCGGCGATCAGGATGCGCTCGGCGGCGAGCAGACGGGTGATCAGCGGGGGCTGGAGGAGCGAGGTCACCCGGGGACGGTAGCACCGGACCGCACGCCCCGGCCGTTGTCGGAGGGGGGTGCTTGGATGCGGGTATGGACCAGGACACCGTACAGAGCACCCTTGCCGACGAGGTACTGCGGGACGCCGAGGAGCGGGCCCGCGAGCTGATCCGGTGCGGCTTCCAGGAGCCGGACGAGATAGCCGAGTCCCTGGTCGAGGTCCTCGACGACCAGGGACTGACGATGGAGGAGGCGGAGCGGATCGTCGCTCCGCTGTGGCGGGCGCGGTTGGAGGAGCAGGCCTCCTGGCCGGAGACGACCGACGTCGACCGGCTGGAGGCCGCCTTCGACGCCCTGGAGGAGCTGGGCATCGTCGCCGCGATGGACTTCACCTGCTGTGCGAGTTGCGGTTACGCCGAGATCGGGGGCGAGGCCGAGGAGGACTCGCGGGGCTTCGTGTTCTTCCATCAGCAGGACACCGAACGGGCCGCCGACGGCGGTGCGTTGATGCTGCGGTACGGCGGGTTCCTGGAGGACGGCGAGTCGACGGAGGCCGCCGTGCGGCGGACGGCCGAGGTCGGGCGCGCGGTGGTGGCGGCGCTGACGGCGGCCGGGCTGCCCTCGGAGTGGGACGGTGCGCCGGAGACGGCGATCGCGGTCTCGCCGATCACCTGGCTCAACCGCCTGCCGGAGTAGCGGCGCTCCACGACCGGACCGACCGGGGCGGCCGAGGCCCACCGGGGCCGACGGGCGGTCAGCGGACGACGTGGAGTTCGGCGGTGTGCTCCTGCCCGTTGGCGTGGCGCAGGGTGATCTTCGCGGAGCCGACGGTGGTCTCGATGTCCTCGGTGAGGGTCTTGGTGTCCTCGCCGAGCTTGACCTCGGCCGTGGTGTCGGTGATCCGGCCCACGGTGAGGCTGAGGGTCTTGTCGCCGCCGAAGACCTCGACGGTGTGGGTGCTGTCGGCCTTCTCGGTGCGGACGGCGACATCGCAGCTGTTGTCGTCGAGGCAGAGCGAGACACCGCCCTTGCAGGCGGTGAGGCCGGCGCCGAGCAGCAGCACGGCGCCGGCCGCGAGGGCGGCCGAGCGGAGGGCCGGCCTCCGGCGGCGGACGGTGGGCAGGTCGGCGGGGCGGCGAGCGGGCAGGTCGGCGGGTCGGAGTCCGGGGCGGTGCTCCGGGGGCGGGTTCGCGGGTGCACTCGTCATGGCTCCGACGGTAGGCGCGCGCCGCCGGCCGGCCATCGGCCGTCGGCGGTACCCGGCCCCTGGCCCTCCCCCGACCCTCCCGGCCGCCGTCACCCGGACATCGTGCGGGGTGAATCCCCTAGGGGACAGCGGGAGTTGCCGGTCAGGACGGATCCAGGGGCGAGGGTTCCGGGCGGAGCGAGGCCTCGACGCCGGCCACGACGATCGCCAGACCGCGCTCGAAGCGCCGCTCGAAGTCCCCGAAGAGCTCCCGGCTCGCGGCCGCGGCGAGCGGGTGCCCGGGGTCGATGGCGGCGGCCCGCCGCTCCGGGTCGTAGTCGGGGGCCCGCTCCCCCGGCACCGGGTGGACGGCCTGCTCCTCGATCACGAACCCGGTGGTGAACGCGTACGCGGTGGTGAAGGCCAGGACGGCGTCGGCGAGTTCGAACCCGGCCCGGCGGAACGCGGCGAGCAGGGCCTGCTGCCCCTCGGCGTGCCCGTAGTCGGTGAGCCGGGTGCCGCTGAAGACCTTGGCGCCGTCCCGGTAGCCGAGCAGCGCGGTGCGCAGGGTGCGGCAGGTGGTGGTGATCGCCTCCTGCCAGCTCTCCGGGACGGCGACCGGCCCGGCGAACATCCGGCGGAGCATCTCGGTGGCCATCTCGTCCAGCAGCGCCTGCTTGTTGGCGAAGTGCCAGTACAGCGCGGGTGCCTTGACGTCCAGCTCGGTGGCGATCCGGCGCAGGGTGAGCCCCTCCAGCCCGGTCTCGTCGAGCAGGCGCAGGGCGGCGTCGACCACCTGGGCGCGGTCCAGCTTCGGCGGCATGTCGCGCCCTTCCTTCCGTGGCGGCCGGCCGCCTTCGCGGTGACGGGGCCGCCCGGTGCGGCCGTGCGGCATTGACAACTTAAC
The DNA here is from genome assembly GCF_001279805.1 of Streptomyces sp. XY431. NCBI lineage: Bacteria > Bacillati > Actinomycetota > Actinomycetes > Kitasatosporales > Streptomycetaceae > Streptomyces > Streptomyces sp. XY431. Next base: position 67,514 of record NZ_LGDO01000070.1, on the reverse strand, counting down.
ACCGTTAAGCCCATGCTTCCGGACGTCAGTCACTTAACAACGTTAAGGAGAGTGTGCGATGACGCACGCCCCGACCCGGACCGAGGTCCTCATCGTCGGCGCCGGCCCGACCGGCCTGACCCTCGCCTGCGACCTGGCCCGGCGCGGAGTCTCCGCGCTGCTGGTCGAGCAGGCCGGGGCACTGTTCCCCGGCTCGCGCGGCAAGGGCCTCCAGCCCCGGACCCAGGAGGTCTTCGAGGACCTCGGCCTGCTCGCCGCCGTCCATGCCGCCGGTCGGCCCTACCCCCGGATGCTGAGCTGGGAGGACGGCGAGCGGCAGGGCGAGTGGGACCTCGTCGGGGGTCCCGGGCCGGCTGCCCCGGACCCGACCGTGCCGTTCCCCTCGGTCTGGATGCTCCCGCAGTGGCGCACCCAGGAGCTGCTGCACGAGCGGCTGCGCGAACTCGGCGGCGAGGTCGTTCTCGGCACCGCGCTGAGCGGCCTCGACCAGCACCCGGACCGGGTCGAGGCCCGGCTGACCGGCCCCGACGGCACCGAGCGGACCGTCTCCGCCCGCTACCTGGTCGCCGCCGACGGCGGCCGCTCCACCGTCCGCCGGGCGGTGGGCATCCCGATGACGGGCGAGCAGGTCGACCCGCGCCCGGCCCTGGTCGCCGATCTGGAGATCGACGGCCTGGACCGCGGGAACTGGCACGTCTGGCCGAAGGCACCCGGCGGCCCCCTGCTGCTCTGCCCGCTGCCGAGCACCACCGCGTTCCAACTGTTCGCCCAGTTCGGCACGGAGGGCGGCACGGAGAACGGCGCGGAGGGCGGTCCCGGCCCGGAGGAGCCCGACACCTCGCCGGAGGGCGTGCGACGGACCGTCGCGGCCCGCACCCACCTGCCGGAGTCGGCGCTCGGCCGGGTGCACTGGGCCTCCGGCTTCCGGCCGCGCACGGCGCTCGCCGAGCGGTTCCGGCAGGGCCGGGTCTTCCTGGCCGGCGACGCCGCGCACATCCACTCCCCGGCCGGCGGCCAGGGCCTCAACACCAGCATCCAGGACGCCTACAACCTGGGCTGGAAGCTCGGCCAGGTGCTGCGGCACGGCGCCGACGAGGCCCTGCTGGACAGCTACGAGGAGGAACGGCTGCCGATCGCCGCCGAGGTGCTGGAGATCTCCACCCGGCTGCACCGCGCGGGCGGGGTCAGGGCCGGCGGACTGCGGCGCGGCCCGCGCACCGAACAGCTCGGACTCGGCTACGAGGACGGCCCGTTGACCGTCGAGGCACGCCCCGGCCTGGCCGAGGACGCACTGCGGGCCGGGGAGCGGGCCCCGGACGCGCCGCTGGACGGCACGGCCGACGGCGCCGCGAACGGCACGGCGAACGGCACGACGGACGACGGCAGCGGGTCGGCGCGGCGGCTCTTCGAACTGTTCCGCGGCCCGCAGGTCACCGTGCTCGCGGTCGGCCGCGCCCTCCCCGAGCTGCCCGCCGGGGTGCACGGGCACCGGATCGACGGCGGCGTCACGGAGCGGGTGTACGGACCGGGCCTGTTCGTCGTCCGACCGGACGGCTATCTGGGCCTGGCCACCCACGACCCCGCCGACCTGCCGGGCTACCTGGGCCGGCTCGGCCTGCACTGAACCCCGTCGCGCAGGACGGCCGCACCACAGCCGGACGACGGCGGACCGCGTTGGCATACGCCCCCGGCACCTGCCACGCGCGTAGACCGAAGCGCCGCAAAAGCCCCGGGGCTCACTCCCCGGCCGCGTCCCAGGCCTCGGGCGGGCCCCACAGCGGCGCCGTGCACCGCTGGTAGGTGGCCTGCCAGTGCGGCCAGTGCCGGGCCACGAGGTCGTCGCAGTCGGCGAGCAGCCGCTCGACCAGCGCCGGTTCGACACCGTCCAGCAGCCAGGCGAGCGCGTCCGGCGTGCCCGGGCCGTCGGCGGAGTGCATCACGTCGAGCAGCTCGGGCAGGCTGCCCACCCGCGAGTTCTCCGTGAAGACCATCTCCATCCGCGGCAGCAGCTGGCGCTCCTCGACCCGCAGATGGGTCTCCAGCCGGGCCGCGAGGTCCTCGATCGCGTAGGCCACCGGCCAGACCGAACCGGTGTCCCGGCTGGCGATCCGGACCAGGGTGGTGACCCGGGTGAACGAGTGGTCGAGGTTGTGGTGGTCCGACTCCAGCCAGTTCAGCAGCAGCCGCAGCTCGGGCGCGAACCGGCGGACGATCGGCCAGATCCGGGTGTCCTGCTGCTCGTGGTGGCAGGACAGCACCGCGGTGACGAAGGTCCAGTGGCGCAGCAGCGCGGCGCCCTTCTCGTCCTCGCCGGGCTGCAGCAGTCGGAGGGCGTTGGGCAGCCTGGCGAGGTCGCGGCGGAGTGCGGAGTGCACCAGCCGCAGGCCGGCGAAGCGGAAGGCCTGCGGCTCCTCGTCGGCGGTGCGGTCGTGCACGGGGCCGCCCTGGGTGGGCACGGCCGGGGACACCGGGGACGCTACGGGCAGCAGGTGGCTGGGCATGGCACTCTCTTCACGTCTCGGGCAGGGCTGGCACGACCTGGCGGAAGTGGTGGGCTGGCACTCCCACCAGGGTGATGAGAGGACATCAGAGGCGAATCAATGTCCGATTGACGTGCAGCTCAGCGGCTGTTCGACCCGCTCCGGCGGTCGCGGCGGCGAACGCGGCGCAACATTCCGCCGCGACCGTCACGGGCGGCACGACCACCACGACCGTCACGAGCGGCACGACCACCGCATTTCGTCACGGGACACCGGAAACGGCGGAGCGGACCGGCCGATGCGATCGGCCGGTCCGCTCCGCTCCTGAGCCGGTGCCCCAGTGCCCCAGTGCCCCGGGTGCCTCAGTCGCTCTGCGGCCCCGCGAGGTTCTTGGTGAGCCACTGCAGGGTGTCCGGGATCATCTTCTTGAAGTCGGTGGTCAGGTGCTTCCCGCCGGGCTGCTCGTAGTACTCGACGGTGAGCGGCGGCGCGGCCTTCGCGGCCCACGCCTTGACCAGCTTCATCTCGTACGCGTTGGCGCCGCCGGCGGTGGCCAGCATCCTGACGTCGGCCTTGCCCTGGGCGACCAGCAGGTCGGGGCTGTTGGCCTGGCGGTCGGTCTCGTAGCCCTTCCAGAGCGGCGAGTCGGGGTTGAAGTAGCCGTCGATCGGGACGGCGGCCTTGAACTTGTCCGGGTGCTGCAGGGCCAGCTTCGCGCTGCAGAACGCGCCGGTGGAGGCGCCCATCAGGCCCCAGCCGTCGCGGCCCTTCACGGTGCGGAAGTTGGCGCGCACGAAGTCGGGGATGTCCTCGGCCATCCAGGTGCCGATCTTGGGCTGGCCCGGGATGTCGGCGCACTCCAGGGCCTTGGCCTCGTTGGAGTCGAGGTTCTGCACCGGCATGATCATGATGAAGGGGTGGGCCTTGCCCTGCTTGGCGAGGTCGGCGTCGACCTCCTGGATCGGCAACTGGTTGTCGGTCCAGGTGTTGTAGCCGGCGCTCTGGCCGCCCGCGTACAGCGTGAGCACCGGGAAGCCGGTCTTCGCGTACTTCGGGTCGTTGTACTCCGGGGGGAGCCAGACCCAGACCTTGCCGGAGACCCCGGACTTGGGACCGGCCAGGGTGGTCATCATGATCTGGCCGGCGGCGGTGTCCCTGGCCTTGCCGAACGCGGCCTGCGGGCCGGTGGGCATCAGCACCTTGCCGGAACCGGCGGCCGGGACGGGCGCCGCCGGGGCCGAGGTCGAACCGGCCGCCGGGGAGCCCGGGGCGGAGGAACCGGGAGCGGAAGAACCGGGAGCGGAGGAACCGGGCGCCGAGGAGGCCGCGGACGCGGCGGAGGAGCCGGTGGCCGCCGCCGCACCCTTGCCGGCGCCGGCCTTCGCCGAGTCGCCCTTGCTCCCGCCGTCCGTACTACCGCAGGCCGCGAGCGCGGCGGCCAGGGTGAAGGCGGTGGCACCGGTCAGCACGGCGCGGAAACGGGAGGACTGCGGCTGCACGGTGAGAACTCTCCGACCGGTGTCGCGCCCGCTCCGCGGAGCCGGGCGGTGGCCCCCGGGTGGGGCCGGACAGGCCCGGGGCGCGACTGTCTGCGGGACCCCCGGGAGGCTGATCGCCGCCCTGCGCGGCGGCGTGCCGTCCTGCGATCTTATGACGTGACCTGCCCCGGGCCGGTTGCGCGGCGGCCGGCTCCGATCCAATGTTTGTTCCCGATCGAGTAAAGCCTCCGCCGGGCCCTGCCGACCGGCGGGGTGGCGCCCCCGCCGGTCGGCGGGGATCCACCGGACCGGGACCGGAGCACTCGCCGGACCGGGACGAAACCCTCCCCCAGGGCCGCCCGCACGACCACCGCAGGCTCGTCCACCGCGGGCTCGTCCACCGCCCACCGCCAGGACCGCCCGAACGAGCGAGCGGCCACCGCTCCACCCCGGGCCTTGGACACTCGTACCAGTGACGCCGGGGCGGGGATCGGGAACGATCGGGCCAGCCGCCGCGAGCCGAGGAGTCCGCCATGCTGGAACAGATCGCCGTTGTCACCGGAGCCGGGAGCGGCGTCGGCCGGGCCGTCGCGCGGGAACTGGCCGCCGGGGGATGGCGGCTGGTGCTCGCCGGACGGCGCGCGGAGCCGCTGCGCGAGACCGCCCGGCCGATCGCCACGGAGGCCCTGGTGACACCGACCGACGTCACCGATCCGGAGGCCGTGGACGCGCTGTTCGCGGCGGCCGTCGAGCGCTTCGGACGGGTGGACCTGCTGTTCAACAACGCCGGGACCTTCGGCGCCCCGGCCGCGGTGGACGAGCTGGACATCGCCGAGTGGCGGGCCGTGGTGGACCTCAACCTGACCGGCGCGTTCCTGTGCGCCCGCGCGGCGTTCCGGCAGATGCGGGCGCAGCGTCCGCAGGGCGGCCGGATCATCAACAACGGCTCGATCTCCGCGCATGTGCCGCGCCCGCAGTCGGTCGCCTACACCGCGACCAAGCACGCCGTGACCGGGCTGACCAAGTCGCTGTCGCTGGACGGCCGCCCGTACCGGATCGCCTGCGGGCAGATCGACATCGGCAACGCCGCCACCGACATGACGGCCGCGATGAGCCTGGGCGTCCGGCAGGCGGACGGGCGGATCGCGGTGGAGCCGACCATGGACGTCGCCGATGTGGCCCGCACCGTGCGGCACATGGCGGAACTGCCGCTGGAGGCCAATGTGCAGTTCGCCACCGTGATGGCGACCACCATGCCGTACGTCGGCCGCGGCTGAGCCGACGCCCCGGAGGCGACGACCGACGACCGACGGCCGACGGCCGACGCCCGACGACCGACGACCGCCGACCGGGCCCGCCCGCCCCGGCGGCTACTCGTCGTGGGAGTGCCGGTAGCGCCGCCCGCCGTCCCCGTCGACCAGCAGGTAGACGCTGGTGGTGGGCCAGTACTCCCCCGCCTCGGCCGCGGGCAGTTCGGTCCGCAGTGCCATCCGCAGCGCGGGCGGCGGGGCGGCTGCGGGGACGCGCTTGCGGTGGCCGTCCCAGCGGCCGCCGCAGAGTTCGAGGTCGAGGACGACGGGGGCGGTGCTCATTCCGCGATGCTGACAGCGTTCACCCGCCGAAACGGGTTTGAGGACGCCGGTCCACTCGTAGGGGGGAAACCCGTCGCACCGGGCTGACGGGCATCCCCCCACACTCCAACACTCCCTACGGGCGCCAGGTGTCGTTCAGCACCACCTTGCCCGAGGCGGGCACCGTCGCGGTCCGGTTGGCCCCGGACTCCCAGGTGACCGCGCCCGAGGCGTCCTTGCGCAGGTACTTGTACGCGAAGGACGTCCCGGCGGGCAGCGCCACGTCGAGCTTCCACAGCGGGTAGGCGGCCGAGGCGAGCGGCAGCGCGGCGGCCGGGTCCCAGGCGCCGAGGGCGGGGTTGTCCCCGACCACGTAGAGGTTCTGCCCCCAACTGGTGGTCGCGTTGACGGCGAAGGACGCCCCGCCGGTCACCGCGGTGCCGCCACCGGGCGCTCCGACGTACAGCGCGACCGCGTCGCCGGCGCCGACGGTGGCGGTGAACCGGCCGTCCGTGCCGACGGTGTAGGACGGACCGGTGCACCCGCCGGCCACCGGGTCGCCGTGCTGGACGTCGCAGTACGAGCCGGCCGGCAGCGAGGTCTGGAAGGTCCGGGCGATCGCGGCGCTCTCCCGGTTGATCGCCACGAAGCCCTTGCCGCCCCGGCCGAAGGCGATCGCGTTGCCGCCGTTGGACCACCAGTCGGTGAGTCCGGTGCCGGCCACCGCGTTGCGGAAGCCGACCATGTTGGCCACCTGCCGCCAGGCGTGGGTGCAGTTCCAGCCGTCCTGGTAGCAGGCGTTGACGGTGCCGCTGTTCGGCGGGCCGTCGTCGTGCCCGGTGAAGGCGTAGCCGGAGTACACGTTGGGCGAGCCGTACGGGTGGGCCAGCATGAAGATGTTGGCCAGGGTGTAGGCGGAGCCGTCCCGGTAGGTCAGCGTGGAGCCGTTGCGCTCGGTGTCCCAGTTGTCGACGAAGGTGCGGGCCTTGTCGCTGGGCAGCAGGCCGCCGCCCCAGCCGGACAGGTCGGCGAGCCGGCCACCCTGGAAGGCGCTCTTCAGCCAGGTGCCGGAGCGGAACTCGTCGACGTCGCCGGTGCCGGTGTACTCGGAGGGCTGGATCGGCTCGCCGCCGCCGTAGATGACCTCCTGCACCCAGTAGGCCTGCGGGTTGGCCGTTTTCGCCTTGATGGCGGCGAGGTCGGCGGCGGCGATGTGCTTGGCGGCGTCGATCCGGTAGCCGTCGACGCCCAGCGAGGCCAGGTCGTTCAGGTAGGCGGCGATCGTCCGCTGGACGTAGGCGCTGCCGGTGTCCAGGTCGGAGAGGTTGACCAGCTCGCAGTTCTGCACCTCGGAGCGGTCGTTGTAGTTGCCGATCGCCCGCCGGCAGGAGTGGAAGTCCTGGTCCTGGTAGTACCCGGGGTAGGTGTACTTGCTGTAGGCGGTGCCGCCGGTGCCGGTGCCGGAACCCGCCGACATGTGGTTGATCACCGAGTCGGCGATCACCTTGACGCCGGCCGCGTGGCAGGTGTCGATCATGTTCTTGAAGGCCGTCCGGTCGCCGAGGCGCCCGGCTATCCGGTAGCTCACCGGCTGGTAGGAGGTCCACCACTGGCTGCCCTGGATGTGCTCCTGGGGCGGCGAGACCTCGACGAAGCCGTAGCCCTTCGGGCCGAGGGTGTCGGTGCAGGCCTTGGCGACCGAGTCGAAGCGCCACTCGAAGAGGGTCCCCGTGACGTCCTTGCCGCCGCCGGGCGGGGCGGCCTGTGCGGTGGGGGCGGCGCCGAGGGCGCCGGTGAGCGAGAGGGCGAGGGCCGCCGAGGCGCCGAGCGCGCCGGCCGCGCGGACGGGCCTGGCGCTGCGGACGGGCCCGGTTCTGCGGGCAGGCCGACGGGCGGGAACGGTGGTGACCACGTTGTCTCCTGTGGGGGTGGCTGGGGTGGGGGCAGCCGGGGTACCGCTGATGAAAGCTTGCTGAAACTTTCAGGAAATGTGCTGCGCCGAACTTAGGGTCGCCACCGGGACCCGTCAAGGGGATGGGAGAAAGGTTTCCGCAGGCCCGCAAAGGTCGTAGGCGAACCCAAAAGAAAGGTGCCGCCCCGGAAGGGATGGCACCTGGCCGGTCGGAGGGCTGCCGCCCCGTCAGACCGCGTCCGGCCCGCGCTCGCCGGTACGCACCCGGACCACGGTCTCCACCGGGACCGCCCACACCTTGCCGTCGCCGATCTTCCCGGTCCGGGCGGCCCGGACCACCGCCTCGATCACCAGGTCCGCGTCCTCGTCCTCGACGACGACCTCGATCCGCACCTTGGGCACCAGGTCGATCCGGTACTCGGCACCCCGGTACACCTCGGTGTGCCCGTGCTGGCGGCCGTACCCGCTGGCCTCGCTGACGGTCAGTCCGTGCACCCCGGCGGCCTGCAGCGCGCGCTTGACCTCGTCCAGCTTGAACGGCTTCACGATCGCGGTGATCAGCTTCATGCGGAGGGCGCCTTGTCGGACGGGTGCGCGAGCACGCTGGCGGTGGGGCGGGCCGGGACGGTCCCCTGCCCCAGCACACCGTGGCCCAGGACGCCGTGATCGTACGCGGTCTCGGCGTGCACGGCGAGGTCCAGGCCGGTGAGTTCGTCCTCCTCGCCGACCCGGAAGCCCATCAGCCGCTCGATCGCCCACCCGATGCCGTAGGTGACCGCGAAGGCGTAGACCGCGACGGCGGCGACGGCCACCAGCTGACGGCCCAACTGCCCGAACCCGCCGCCGTGCAGCAGCCCCGTCGCGCCGCCGGTCATCGCGGCGGTGGCGAAGAGGCCGATCAGTACGGTGCCGATCGCCCCGGCCACGAAGTGCACGCCCACCACGTCCAGCGAGTCGTCGAAGCCGAAGCGGAACTTCCAGCTCACCGCGTACGAGCAGACCACGCCGGCCGCCAGCCCGATCACCAGGGCGCCGAGCAGGTCGACGCTGCCGCAGGACGGCGTGATCGCGACCAGGCCCGCGACCGCGCCGGAGGCAGCGCCGAGGGTGGTGGCGTGGCCGTCCCGGCGCTTCTCGACCAGCAGCCAGCCGAGCAGTCCGGTGCAGCCGGCCGCCTGGGTGTTGAGCAGGGCGGAGGCGGCCAGGCCGTTGGCGCCCAGCGCCGAACCGGCGTTGAAGCCGAACCAGCCGAACCAGAGCAGGCCCGCGCCGAGCAGCACCAGCGGCAGGCTGTGCGGGCGCATCGCCTCCTTGCGGAAGCCGATCCGGGGCCCGAGCAGCAGCGCCAGGGCCAGGCCGCTCGCCCCGCAGTTGACCTCGACCACGGTGCCGCCGGCGAAGTCCAGCGCGCCCAGCCGGGCCAGGATCCAGCCGCCGGGCGCGAACACCCAGTGCGCGACCGGCACATAGACCAGCAGCGTCCAGACGGCGGTGAAGGCCACCCAGGCGCCGAACCTGGCCCGGTCCGCGATGGCACCGCTGATCAGCGCGGCGGTGATGATCGCGAAGGTCAGCTGGAAGGTCGCGAACAGCACGGTGGGGACGGTGCCGGTGACCGAGGCGGGCGTGATCCCGGCCATCCCCAGGTGGTCGAGGCCGCCGATCAGCCCCCAGCCGCCGGCGTCCGGGCCGAAGGCGAGCGAGTAGCCGGCCAGCAGCCAGACCACCGTGACCACCGCGATCGAGACGAAGCTCATCATGATCATGTTGAGCACGCTCTTGGCGCGGACCATGCCGCCGTAGAACAGCGCCAGCCCCGGGGTCATCAGGAGCACCAGCGCGGTGGCGGCGAGCAGCCAGGCGGTGTCGCCGGTGTCGATCCCCGACGGCGCGTCGGCGGCCAGGGAGGCGGCACCGGACGCAGCTGCCGACACGGCCGGCGGAACGGCGCCGGGTGCGGCCGCGGACACGGCCAGGGAGGCGGCCAGGAGCATGGGAGGTCCTCCGGAGCTGCGAAGAGGGCAGGTGCCGGAAGTGTGGCGAGAACGGATTACCGGTCGCGGACAGACACGTTTCGCCCGTGTTTCGTGTTGCCCGCCGGTTGCCCCGGGGTGACCGCACGGTTTCCGGAACCTCACGGCCCCGGACCTCGAAGCGCCGGTCCGCACGCACCCGCCCACGACACAGGGCCCGGCGGTCGCACCCGCCGGGCCCTGCCCTGTCTTACCTGGTTTCCGCCGGGTTCACCGGCGCCGGGTCAGCTCGTGGCGATCGAGGTGTCGTCGATCACGAAGCTGGTCTGCAGCGAGGAGTCCTCGGTGCCGTTGAACTTCAGGGTGACCGTCTGGCCCGCGTAGGCCGACAGGTCGAAGGTCCGCAGCTGGTAGCCCGCGGCCGCGTCCACGTTGGAGTAGGTCTTCAGCGTGGTGCCGTTGACCTGGACCGTCAGCTTGTCGTACTGGGTGGTGCCGGACTCGCCGGTGTCGATGTGCAGGTAGAAGCTCAGGGTCGCCTTGCAGCCGGCCGGGATGGAGACCGTCTGGGACAGCGTGTCGGTGTGGGCGGACCCGTAGCCGTTCAGCCAGGACTTCCAGGTGCCGCCGTGCGCGGCCTGCGAGGACGAGTTGTCGATGACGCCGCTGGAGGCGGTCCACGGCGCGGCCGTACCCGTCTCGAAGCCCGCGTTGCCGAGCAGCTGCGCCGGGGTGCAGGTGGTGCTGCCGTCGGTGACCGCCCAGGTGAAGCTGGCCGAGCCGGTCTTGCCGGCCGAGTCCTTCGCCGTCACGGTGACGTTGGAGTTGCCGATGGTGGTCGGGGTGCCGGTGACCGCGCCGGTGGAGGCGTTGATCGCCAGGCCGGCCGGCAGGCCGGTGGCCGTGTAGGTGAGCGGGGCGGTGCCGCCGGTGGCCTTGATGGCCAGGTTGACGGCGGTGCCGACCTTGGTGCTCTGGTTGCCCGGGCTGGTGACGGTGACGCCACCCGGGTTCGGCGGCACGGTGCCGACGTTGACGCCGGCCCAGGCGGTGCCGACCGCGATCAGCTCGGGGCTGCCCGCGCCGTAGAGCGCCGTGGCGGCGTTCTCGGTCGCGGTGCGCGCCTGCGCGTAGTTGGTGGTGGAGGTCATGAACGAGGTCAGCGCCTTGTACCAGATCTGCAGCGCCTTGTCCCGGCCGATGCCGGTGACGGTGACGTTGTTGGCGGTCGGGCTGTTGTAGCTGACGCCGTTGATCACCTTGGCGCCGCTGCCCTCGGCCAGCAGGTAGAAGAAGTGGTTGGCGACACCGGACGAGTAGTGCACGTCCAGGTTGCCGACGCCCGAGTACCAGGAGTCGGCCGAGCGGCCGTCCTTGGAGGGCTTGTCCATGTAGCGCAGCGGCGTGCCGTTGCCGTTGATGTCGATGAGCTCGCCGACCAGGTAGTCCGGGTTGTCCTTCGGCAGGTTGGCGTAGAACTCGACCGCGTTGCCGAAGATGTCAGAGGTGGCCTCGTTGAGGCCGCCGGACTCGCCGGAGTAGTTGAGGTTGGCGGTGGCGGAGGTGACGCCGTGGCTCATCTCGTGGCCGGCCACGTCCAGCTCGGTCAGCGGGTGGGTGTCGCCGTCACCGTCGCCGTAGGTCATGCAGAAGCAGTCGTCGTCCCAGAAGGCGTTGACGTAGCCGGTGTCGTAGTGGACCCGGCTGAACGCGCCGGCACCGTCGTTGCGGATGCCGCTGCGGCCGAAGGTGTTCTTGTAGAAGTCCCAGGTGGCGGCGGCGCCGTACTGGGCGTCGACGGCGGCCGACTCGCGGTTGCTGGCCTGGCCGTTGCCCCAGGTGTCGGTGGCCCGGCTGAACAGGGTGCCGTTGCCGGTGGTCCGGTTGCCCATGTCGGTGGTGTACTGCCCGCCGCGGGTGGCGTCCTTGAGCTGGAAGCTGGAGCCGCTCTGGGTGGTGGTCAGCGGGACGCTGCCGACGAAGACGCCGGTGCCGGTGCCGGTCTTGATGGCCTCGGTCTTGCCCAGCACGGCGCCGGTGGTGGCGTCGGTGACGACCCGCAGGCGGCTCGGGGTGCCGTCCGACTCCTTGCCGGAGACGACGGTCTGCCAGGCGAGCTTCGGGGTGCCGTCGCCGGCCCAGACGACCAGGGTCGGGGCCTTGTCGAGCGCGGAGCCGGCCTCGGCGGCCAGCGCGGCCTCCTGGGCCTTCGGCGCGGCGAGCTTCGGCGTGGTCTCGATGCCGGTCAGCACGGCCTCGCTGGCCTTGGTCACGCCCGTGGTGGCGCCGGTGGCGTCCTGGTGGACGATCAGGTCGCCGCCGAGCACCGGCAGGCCGGCGTAGGTGCGCTCGTAGCGCAGGTGGCGGGCACCGTTGGTGTCCTGGACGACGTCCTTGGTGACCAGCTTCTCGTTCGCGGTCAGGCCCAGGACCTGGGCGAGGCCGGCGGTCTGCTGGTTCGCCGAGGCGATCAGCTCGGCGCGGCTCGCCTGCTGCGCGGCAACGGCGGCCGGCGCGTCAGGGGTGACCGCCTGCGCGAGGGCCGGAAAACCGGTTACCAGCAGCGCGGTGGTGGCGGCCATGACAACCGCTGCCTTCCGGGCGTGGGCGTAACGGGACATGCGGACTCCTTTTCCGACCGCCGCGGGGTTCGCGGACGGTGGACAGAACCTGGTCGCAGGGTTGCGACTCAGTGGGGGCCCCCGCCGCCGGTGCGCGGCGCGGGTGCGGTTGCGGAGCAAGGTGGTCAAGCGTTTCGGCAGGGGGGATCGCGCTGTTCCTGACCTCGGACAGCTGCACCGGGGGGTGGGGCCCCCTCGTCTGCAGCCGGAGGAATCGTGGCAGCAAACGAGCCGTTAATGACAGATGCATGCCACGGATTGGCCGATTAGCTACCGGCCCGTACATCTGCCGGATGCTCAGGAGTGTTACGCCCGTGCGAACATCCGACGATCGTTTTCATATCTGCCAAAAGGTTTGGTCACCCCCCGCAGGCACTGACCAGCGCTCAGGGCGCGGGCCCGGCCCGCAGGACCCGCTCCGGGCCCCGACGGGGGCGGCACCTCCCCTTTCCGGCCGTGCCAGGGGCGGTTTCCGGCCAACTCCATACATTGAATGGAACCGAAAACCCTGTGGATCAGTCCCGGGCCCCGCTCCGTGGTGACGGAACGGGGCCCGGTCGACGACACTCCGTCAGCCCTGCACGAACACCGCCACCGTGCGGCCCGGCACGGTGAAGGTCCCGGTCGCCGCGGCGAAGCCGGACCGCTTCACCACCGGGTCGGCGCCGCCGGCCTGGACCGGGTGGAGCGCCTGGGCCGTCCCGGCGAGCGCGCCGACGGTCTGGCTCCGCTCGGTCGGCGTCGCGTTGAACACCACCGTGATCCCCTTCTCCGCACCCGGCAGCCCGGTGCCGTCCAGGTGCAGGGTGAGCACCCCCGGGACCTCGCCGGGCGTGCCCGACAGCGGATAGCCGAGCCGCTGCTGCACGGCCGCCAGGGTCGGCAGCGCGAACAGCGGCGAGGAGCGCTTGATCCGCAGGAAGTCCTGGTACTGCGCGCCCGCCGCCGCGATGTCGGCGGGGCCCACGGTCAGCCGCGGATCCGCCAGCAGGGCCTTGGCGGTGGGCCACAGCTCCTTGTTGTCCGCGGCCGGCGGCAGCCCCCGGCCCCAGCCGTTGCCGTCCCGCGGGTCCCAGTGGATCGCGTTGAACCAGTCGCCGGAGTCGTAGGAGTTGGCGTCCAGCGACTTGGAACGCAGCAGGTCGCTGCCCGCCTGGACGAAGCCGGGGCCCTGCGACAGCGTAGGCAGCGCGAGTGCCAGCGCCTGCATCCGGGCCCGGTCGGCGGGCGCGGTGCCGGCCGGCAGCTTGTACGCCAGCGCGTCGAACAGATCGGCGTTGTCGTGCGCGTCCACGTAGGCGAGGGCCTCACCGGGCCGGGCCGCGTAGCCGGTCGGGGCGCCGTTGTAGTCGACGTCCTTGCCGGTGACAGTCCGTCCGGAGCTGTCGGTGAAGGAGTAGCCGGCCAGGTTGCCGGTCAGCCCCACCTTGAGCCGGTCCGTCTGCTGGAGCAGCCGGGCCTTCTGCTGCTCCGGGGTGCCGTTGGCGGCCGAGCCGTTCGGGTCGGTGAACAGGCCCGAGGCGAAGCCCTGCTGGGGCGCCGAGGAGAGCTGGAAGTTGCCGCCGCGCGCGGAGTCCCGGAACCGGTCGTCGAAGGTGGCGATGCCGGTGCCGGCCATGTTCCGCTGGGTGGCCTGCTCGAACCGGGCGTCGTCCGCCACCACGCCGAAGTTCCAGCCCTCGCCGTAGAGCAGGACGTTCTTCCCGTCCACGCCGTCCGAGTCCGGCGTCATCCGGCGCAGCGCGGCCTGCACGTCCAGCATGGTGGACTTCGGGTCCAGGCCCATGAGGTCGAAGCGGAAGCCGTCCACCTTGTACTCGCGCGCCCAGGTGGTGACGGAGTCGACCACCAGGCGGTTCATCATGGCGTGCTCGGGCGCGGTGTCGGCGCAGCAACTGTCGGTGGTCACCTTTCCGTTGGCGTCCAGCCGCTGGTAGTAGCCGGGGACGACCCGGTCCAGCACCGAGTGCTCGGCCTGGCCGCTCGCGGCGGTGTGGTTGTAGACGACGTCGAGCACCACCCGCAGGCCGGCCGCGTGGATCGCCTGCACCATCCGCCGGAACTGCACGGTGCGCGCGGTCCCTTCGGGGTCGGTGGCGTAGGAGCCCTCCGGCACGTTGTAGTGGAGCGGGTCGTAGCCCCAGTTGTAGGCGTCCTGGGCGGCGACGGCCGCCACGCACTCCTGCTGCTTGTCGCTGTCGGCGGCCAGGGCGGCGAGGTCGCAGGCGGGCAGCCGCTGCTCGGCCCGGTTCTCCCTGACGGTGGCGATGTCGAAGGTCGGCAGCAGGTGGATCGTGGTGACCCCGGCCGCGGCCAGCTCGCGCAGGTGCTTCGCACCGGCCGCCTCGGACTCGGTGAAGGCCAGGTAGGTGCCGCGCTCGGCGGCCGGGACGGTGCCGTCGGCGACGGAGAAGTCGCGGACGTGCAGCTCCTGGATCTGCTCCCGCCCGAGCGGGACGGCCGGCGGGACGGCGTGGTCCTCCCAGCCCGGCGGCTTGAGCGCCTTCGCGGAGAGGTCGGCGACCAGGCTGCGCCGGGAGTCGGTGGAGAGGGCGACGGAGTACGGGTCGGTGACGGTGTTGACCACCAGCTGCTGGACCGTCGGCGCCCAGACCTTCACCTGGTACAGGTAGTACTTGCCGTCGAGTTCGGCCCGGTCCCGGACCACCTCCCAGACGCCGGTCTCCTCGTCGCGCTTCAGCGGCAGGGTCCTCGGGGTGCCGCCGGTGGCGGTGTCGAAGACCTGGACGGAGACCTCCTGCGCGGTCGGCGCCCAGAGCGAGAGCGCGACCTTGCCGTTGTAGTACGCGGGTCCGAAGTCGACCCGGCCGGTGCGGCGGGCGTACAGGTCGTCGAGCACCCCGGGGATCTGCACGCCGGTGGCGGCCAGCACGGCGCCGCTCGGCAGGTGCTCGGTGAACAGCAGCTGGCCGCGCAGGGCTTCGGGCACCCGGGCGGCGTCGCGCGTGTCCACGGTGAAGGCGCGGTAGCCGGCCAGGTGCGGGAAGGCCGCCTTCTGGGCGCCGGTCAGCCCGCCGGGGGCGGGCTCCAGCCGGATCCACCGGCCGGGCGCGGTCAGCGTGCCCCGGTCGGCCCGGATGCCGCCGGCCGGGTCGTACACCAGCTGGGCGCTGGTGCCGGCGGCGAGGGCGGCGTCCCCGGCGCCGTACCCGGGCGGAACGACGACGGTGCGCGCGTCGATCCACTGGGCCCTGGCGGAGGTCGGGTCCAGCTGGGAGGAGGCGCCGGCGGTCTGCGGCAGCAGGTAGCCCTCGCGGCCGCCGAGGATCCAGACCTCGCGACCGGTGCCGGCCAGGTCGAGCGACTGGTCGGCGGGCAGGTCCTTGTCGTTGCCCTTGTGCAGGATGTAGCTGAGGCTGGTCGCGCCGGGGGCGAGCGGCACCTCGAAGACGGCGCCGAAGGCGTCCCGGCGGACCGGCAGCAGCGGGTTGCCCCAGTCGGTGGGGCTGGCGGCGCCGGTCCAGTCGTGCAGGCCCCAGCCGTCGTAGTTCCCGTCGGCCCGGTTGTAGTGGATCACCGCGGTGGCGGGCGGCTGGGTGTTCACCGGGCCCGGGTTCGCGGTCAGGACGGTGGGGTCGCCCTCCTTGAGCCAGACCTCGCCGGTGGCGCCGAGGTCGAGGTGGCGATCGGCGTCGACGTCCTTGACCCCGTCCTTCTCCACGATGAAGCCGAGGTCGGAGGCGCCGGGCTTCAGCTTCACGTAGGCGAAGGCGCCGTAGGCGTCCCGGCCGGTGAATCCGTGGCCGGCCGGCCACGGGGTGGCCTCGCCGTCGGCGAGGTCGCCCCAGGCGTAGAGGTTCCAGCCGTCGTAGTCGCCGTTCTTGCGCTGGTAGTGGACGACGGCGTACGGGCGGGCCGCGGCACTGGGGACCGGCTTCGGGGCCGGGGTGCCGGTGGTGAAGCCGCCGGTGGCGGAGCTCAGCCGGCCGGCGGCGTCCTGGACGACGGCCTTGTAACGGACGGGCGTGCCGGGGGCGACGCCGGCGAGGTCCTGGGTGACGGCGTAGCGGCCGGTGTCCGAGGTGCCGAGCACCTGCCAGGGCCGGTCGCCGACCTGGGCGGCGAAGGAGACCCGGCCGAAGCCGCCGCCGGGCACGTCCGCGCCGACGGTGACGGTGCCGGTGGAGCCGTCGGCGGGCGCGCGCAGGGTGACGGCGGGCGCGGCGGCGGCCGGGGCGAGCTTCCCGGCGGCCTTGAGGACGACCGAGGAGAGCGCCGGCACGGTGACGGTGACCCTGCGGTCGGCGCCGCTGGTGGTCCGCTCGCCCGCGGCCGGGTAGATCCGGTCGAAGCCCTGGCCGGCCGAGAAGGTGTCCAGGGTGACGGTCTTCGGCTCGGCGGCGTTGTTGACCGCGACCAGGTACTCGACCTGCTGTCCGGCGTCGATCCGGGAGAAGGCGTAGACGCCCGGGCCGTCGGCGGCGTACCGCTCGATCTGGGCGCCGTCGGCGAGGGCGGGGTGGTCGCGGCGCAGCTTCGCCAGGCCGGCGATGCCCCGGTACAGCTCGCCGTCCCGCCCGTACCGGTCGGCGGGGCCGGTGGGGCCGCCGAGCACCCGGTCGGTGTTGTAGGAGGCGGTCTGCGAGGCGAAGACGTCCTGGCGGGCGTCCTTGTCGCCGCCGGCGCCGGTGAAGCCCTGCTCGTCGCCGTAGTAGACGACGGGCTGGCCGCGGGTGAGGAACATCAGCTCGTTGCCGAGCCGGTCCTTGCGCAGCAGGGTGGCCTCGTCGGCGCCCGGGTTGTCGGCGAGCAGGAAGGAGCCGAACCGGCCCATGTCGTGGTTGCCGAGGAAGGTCGGCAGCTCGTAGGCGTCGGTGTCGGCGGTGGTGTAGCGGTGGTCCTGGCCGTAGACGTCGGCGAGGCCGCGCGCCGAGCCGCCCTGGGAGGCGTAGGAGCGGGCGGCGTTCTGGAACGGGAAGTCGAGGGTGGCCTGGAGCCGGCCCTTGGTGACGTAGGGCGCGGTGACGGCCGGGTCGCCGGAGTAGACCTCGCCGAACATGAAGAACTTCTTGTTGCCCCGCTTGGCGGCGAACTCCTTGAGCGCGGGTGCCCACTGCTGCCAGAAGGCCATGTTGACGTGCTTGACGGTGTCGATCCGGAAGCCGTCGACGCCGGCCTCCTCGACCCACTGCTGGTACACCTTCTCGAAGCCCTTGACCACCTTGGGGTTCTGGGTGTCGAGGTCGTCGAGGCCGGAGAAGTCGCCCTCGGTGGCGGACTCGCCGGCGAAGGTGGAGTCGCCCCGGTTGTGGTAGAGCGCGGGGTCGTTGAGCCAGGCCGGGGTCTTGGCGGTGGCGTCGGAGGGCTTGCGGAACACCGGGCTGTAGGGGAACGAGTCCTTGGTCAGCTTCGGCCAGGCGGACGCGGCGTCGGCGAGCGCGGTCTCGTCGACGGGGTTGCCGTCGGCGTCCAGCACCGGATAGGCGCCGGTGCTGCGGTAGCCGTACTGCTTCTGCTGGTAGTCGATGACGTCGGCGGTGTGGTTGGTGATGACGTCGAAGAAGACCTTGATGCCCCGGGCGTGGGCCTTGGCTATCAGCTCCTTCAACTGCTCGTTGGTGCCGAAGTGCGGGTCGACCCGGGTGAAGTCGGTGATCCAGTAGCCGTGGTAGCCCGCGCTGGCGGCGTCCCCCGTGCCCTGGACCGGCTTGTTGGTGAAGATCGGCGCCATCCAGATCGCGGTGGTGCCGAGGTCCTGGATGTAGTCGAGCCGCTGGATCAGCCCGGCGAGGTCGCCGCCGTGGTAGAAGCCCTTGTCGGCCGGGTCGAGGCCGTGGTCCAGGCGGGTACCGGTGATGCCGCCGGTGTCGTTGCCCCGGTCGCCGTTGGCGAAGCGGTCCGGCAGGACGAAGTAGAACTGCTCGCGGGTGAGGTCGTGCCGTCCGGCGGTGGCGGCCAGCGCGGCGTCCGAAGGCGGGCCGGGCGGGGCGGCGGCGAGCGCGGCCGGTCCGGCGGTGCCGAGGGTGGCGGCGGTGAGCGCGGCAGCGAGGAGCACCGCCGTCCGGCCGGGTCTGCGAGGGGTGCTCCGCCGGCGGCGGGGCGGGACTTCGGCCACTGAAGGCTCCCTTGCGCGGGTATACGGGGTCATGGGGTGGTCGGGTGGCCGAGACGCTAGCGGCCTGCAATATGTTTCAGCAAGATGCAGAAAGCGTTTCGGTCGGGGAAAATACGCCCCGGTCCCGCGCTGCCACCCCCGATTGCGCCGCCCCGCCTGTCCGGCGTGACAATGGGACGTATGCCCGTCCCACCGGTTGACCCCAGATCCGTCCGCACCCCCTCCCCCGGTGGGAGCCACCCCCCTACCTCTGAAGGGGGACAGCCGGTGAAGAATCCACTTCCGGAGGATGAGCAGACGGCTACGGGACGTCTGGCAGACTTCTCGTCCATGGGGGAACCGACCGAGATCCAGCAGAACGGCGGCCGCATGCCCGACGGAGCCACCCTTGCGGCCCGCACCCGAACCGCGGCCCTGCGTGACCGCGTCCGCGAGCAGCGCAGGTCGCCCGCGCGGCCGAGACTCTGGTTCGAGCTGGCACTGATCGGCATCAGCTACTGGATCTACTCCCTGGTGCGCAACGCCGTCCCCGAGCAGGAGACGATCGCGCAGAAGCACGCCGGCTGGATCTGGGACCTCGAGCAGTCCCTCGGCGTCGCCGTCGAGCGCTCGGTCAACCACGCGGTCGACAGCGTCGGCTGGCTGATCACCGGGATGAACTACTACTACGCGACGCTGCACTTCGTGGTGACCATCGGCGTCCTGGTCTGGCTCTACCGGTGGCACCCCGGCCGCTACGCCGCGACCCGCACGGTGCTGTTCGTCACCACCGCGATCGCGCTGGTCGGCTTCTACTTCTTCCCGCTGGCCCCGCCCCGGCTGATGACCGACGGCGGCTTCATCGACACCGTGAAGACGCACGGCACCTGGGGCTCGATGGCCTCCGGCCCGGCCACCCATGTCTCCAACCAGTTCGCCGCGATGCCCTCGATGCACATCGGCTGGTCGACGTGGTGCGGTCTGACCATCTTCTTCCTGGCCCGCCGGACCTGGGTCCGGGTGCTCGGCCTGCTCTACCCGGTGGCCACCCTGGTGGTGATCGTCGCCACCGCCAACCACTTCTGGATGGACGCCGTCGGCGGCCTGCTGTGCCTGCTGGTGGGCTTCCTCACCGCCGGCTGGCTCTACCACTCCTGGATCTACCGGCTCCCGCAGGTGCCCGCCCGGGAGCTGCCGGCCGAGCCGGTCACGGTGCCCGAGCAGTGGAGCGAGCCCGCGGTGAGCAGCGCGCGCCGCTGAGGCCGCGAACCAGGACGGGACACGCGGAGAGGGGCCCCGGGCGACCGGGGCCCCTCTCGGCGTATCCCACGTGTCAGCCGTAGAACAGCCGCTCCACCACCGACCGGGCCCGCCGGGTGGTGCGCCGGTAGTCGTCCACCAGCTCACCGCTGTGCCCGGCCCCGTACCCCAGGTAGCGGGCCACCCCGGCCAGCTCCCGGGTGTCCGCCGGGAAGGAGTCGCCCGGCCGGCCGCGCACCAGCATCACCGCCGAACGCACCCGGGAGGCCAGCACCCAGGCCGCGTCCAGCACCTCCGCGTCCTCCGCCCCGACCAGCCCGGCCTCGACCGCCGCCGCCAGCGCCGCCCTGGTCCGGGTGGTGCGCAGCCCCGGCAGCTCGTGCCCGTGCCGCAGCTGGAACAGCTGCACGGTCCACTCGACGTCCGCCAGCCCGCCCCGGCCGATCTTGGTGTGGGTGGTCGGATCGGCGCCGCGCGGCAGCCGCTCCGCCTCGATCCTGGCCTTGATCCGGCGGATCTCCAGCACGTCCCGCTCGGGCACCCCCGCACCGGGGAAGCGCAGCGGGTCGACCAGCTGCCGGAACCGCTCCCCCAGCTCCGGGTCCCCGGCCACCGGCTCGGCCCGCAGCAGCGCCTGGCTCTCCCAGGCGTGCGACCAGCGGCGGTAGTACGCCGTGTACGAGGCGAGCGAGCGCACCAGCGGGCCGTTGCGCCCCTCCGGCCGCAGGTCGGCGTCCACCTCCAGCGGCGGCTCGGTGGACGGCGCGGCCAGCAGGGTGCGCAGCTCGTGGCAGACCGCCTGGGCAGCCCGGGCGGCGTCCTCCTCCAGCGAGCCGAGCACCGGCTCGTGGACGAAGAGCACGTCCGCGTCCGAGCCGTAGCCCAGCTCGTGCCCGCCGAACCGGCCCATCGCGATCACCGCGATCCGGGTCGGCAGCTCGCCGTTGCGGGCCTCCCAGCCGGCCACGCAGGCCCGCAGCGCGCCCTGCAGCGTGGCCGCGTTGAGCGCGGTGAGCGCCTCGCCGGCGGTGTCCAGCGCCTGCGCCGGGTCCTCGCCGAGCCGCCCGAGCACATCGGCGGCGGCGGTGCGGAACAGCTCCCGGCGGCGCACCGAGCGCACCGCCGCCACCGCGCCGGCCACCGAGTCGGCCCGGCGGACGGCGGCCAGCACCTCCTGCTCCAGCGCGGGCCGCCCGCGCGGCACCAGCCCTTGCGGGTCGCCGAGCATGGCGACCGCCTCCGGTGCCCGCAGCAGCAGGTCGGGGGCGAGCCGCCCGGCCGACAGGACCCGCGCCAGCTGCTCGGCGGCGGCGCTCTCGTCGCGCAGCAGCCGCAGGTACCAGGGGGTGCGGCCGAGCGCGTCGGAGACCTGGCGGAAGTTGAGCAGTCCGGCGTCCGGGTCGGCGGAGTCGGCGAACCAGCCGAGCAGCACCGGCAGCAGGGTGCGCTGGATCGCCGCCTTGCGGCTGACCCCGGCGGCGAGCGCGCTCAGGTGCCGCAGCGCGGCGGCCGGGTCGGCGTAGCCCAGCGCCTCCAGCCGGGCCCGGGCCGCGTCCTGGCGCAGGCCCGCCGCGCCCGGCGGCAGCTCGGCGACGGCGTCCAGCAGCGGCCGGTAGAACAGCTTCTCGTGCAGCCGGCGCACCTCGACGGCGTGCCGCTTCCACTCCCGCCGCAGCGCGGCGACCGGGTCGGCCCTGGTGTCGTCGTTGATCAGCGGCGCGAGCGAGCGCGCCAGTCGGCGCTGGTCCTCCTCGTCGGTGGGCATCAGATGGGTGCGGCGCAGCCGGTGCAGCTGGATGCGGTGCTCCAGCGAGCGCAGGAACCGGTAGGCGGCGTCCAGCGAGGCGGCGTCGGCGCGGCCCACGTAGCCGCCGCGGGAGAGCGCGGCCAGCGCCTCCAGGGTGTTGCCGCTGCGCAGCGCCTCGTCGGTGCGGCCGTGCACCAGCTGGAGCAGCTGGACGGAGAACTCGACGTCGCGCAGTCCGCCGGGGCCCAGCTTGAGCTGGCGGTCCAGCTCGGTGGCGGGGATCGAGTCGATCACCCGGCGGCGCATCTGCTGCACATCGGTGACGAAGTTCTCCCGGGCGGCGGCCTGCCAGACCATCGGCGCCAGCTCGGCGATGTACGCCTCCCCGAGCTCGGCGTCGCCGGCCACCGGGCGGGCCTTGAGCAGCGCCTGGAACTCCCAGGTCTTGGCCCAGCGCCGGTAGTAGGCGAGGTGGCTGGCCAGGGTGCGGACCAGCGGGCCGTTGCGGCCCTCGGGGCGCAGATTGGCGTCCACCGGCCAGATGGTGCCCTCGCCGGTGGTGTCGGCGCAGAGCCGGGTGAGCGCGGCGGCCAGCCGGGTGGCGGCCTTGACCGCCCGGTGCTCCTCGACGCCCTCGCGCGGCTCCGCGACGAAGATGACGTCGACGTCGGAGACGTAGTTGAGCTCGCGGCCGCCGCACTTGCCCATGCCGATGACGGCGAGCCGGCAGTCGGCGGCGGCCTCCGGGTCCTGTGCGGCGGCCAGGTCGAGGGCGGTCTGGAGGGTGGCGCCCGCCAGGTCGGCGAGTTCGGCGGCGGTCTGGGCGAGGTCGGTGGTGCCGGTCAGGTCGCGGGCGGCGACCGCCAGCAGGCAGCGGCGGTAGCCGACCCGCAGCGCGTCGGCCGGGCGGCCGGTGGGGTCGGCGGCGACCGCCTCGGCGAGCGCCCGGCGGAAGTCCGCCGGGCCGGGGTGCATGTCGCGCAGCTCGAAGGTGACCAGGACGTGCCAGTCGTGCGGGTGCCTGGCGAGGTGGTCGGCGAGCGCGGTGGACGCGCCGAGCACACCGAGCAGCCGGTCGCGCAGCGGCTTGGAGGTGGTCAGGGTGTCGCGCAGGGTGTGCCGGTCGGTCTCCTCGGCGGCCTCCAGCAGCCGGGACAGGCCGAGCAGGGCGAGGTCGGGGTCGGCGGTGGCGGCGAGCGCGTCGAGCAGCACCGGGTCCGCGGCCAGCCCGTCCAGGGCCGGTTCGGCGAGCAGCCGCAGCGCCTTGCCGGGGTCGGTGAACCCCCGCCGCGCCAGTCTGGTCTCCGGTCGGCTCACCCGGCTGCCGGCCCGCTGTTCCTCCACCGCCATCGCCCCTCCGTCCGTCCGCCCCCGTCCGCCCCAGCAGGCTACGCGTCCCCGGCGCGGCGCGCCCGGGCGTGACCACCGGGCGGACACCGGTGTCACCCGTCCGTGACCCCGCGCCCGCCGCGCTCGTTCACCGGACGTCCGCTCCCCGCCTCCTCCCCGTCGCCGCCCCGGAGGGTCCGATGCCCGGCCGTCTGCCCTCGCTCACCGGGCTGCGCTTCTGGGCCGCGCTGCTGGTGGTGCTCTACCACCTGGCGCGCAAGCTCGGCGAGCTGCCGCTGCTCGGCCCGCTCTCCTGGTACGGACGTTCGGGGGTCACCTTCTTCTTCGTCCTCTCCGGCTTCGTCCTCGCCTGGACGTACGAGGGCTCGCCGGCCACCGCCCGGTCCTTCGCCCGGCGCCGGTTCGCCCGGATCTGGCCGCTGCACGCGCTGACCACCGCGCTGTCGCTGGGCGCGAACGCCGCCCTGGGGCTGGCCGTCCCGCTGGCGGCCGTGCTCTGGTCGCTGCCGTTGCTGCACGCCTGGGCGCCGGGCACGGTCTTCGGCGGCAATCCGGCCGCCTGGTCGCTGGGCGCCGAGGCCTGGTTCTACCTGCTGTTCCCGGCCCTGCTGCGGCTGCTGGCCCCGCGCCGGCGGAGCTGGCTGCCGCTGGCGGCGGCCTGCGCCGCGCTCGGTCCGGTGCTCTGGGCGGCGGGCGCGCTGCTGCCCGCCGATCCCGCCCTGCGCGGCTGGCTGCTGGACTACCTGCCGCTGACCCGCACCCCGCAGTTCGTGCTCGGGGTGGTCACCGGGCTGGCCGCCCGGCACGGGCTGCTCCCCCGGGTGCGGCTCGGCGCGGCCGCGGCGGCGGTGGCCGGCTGGCACCTCCTGCTGGTGCCCTGGCACGCGGCCGTCCCCGACGCCCTGTGGTGGGGCCCGTACAGCGCCTCGCAGCTGTTCCCGGCCCCGCTGTTCGCGGCGCTGCTGGTGGCCGCCGCCCGGCGGGACACGGCGGGCACGGCGCCCCGGCTGCTCTCCGGGCGGACGGCGGTGCTCCTCGGCGAGTGGTCCTACTCCTGGTACCTGGTGCACGAGATCGGCATCCGCTGCTGGCTGTGGACGGCCGGCCGACCGACCGGGACGCTCGCGCTGCTCGCCGTCGACCTGCTGCTCGCCGCCGGGACGCTGGCCGTGGCGGGCGCCCTGCACCGGTGGGTGGAGCGCCCCTGCGAGCGGCTGCTGCGCGGGGCGCCCCGGAACGCCGGAACGCCGCTGCCGCACCCCCCGGTGCGGGTGGTGCGGCAGCGGCGCCGGTCGGTGCCGGGCGGTCAGCCCTCCAACGAGCCGTCCAGGTTCACGTAGGCGTAGAAGACACCGAGGTCGTAGCCGTCCTTGTCGGTGTCGAACTTGATGGTGATGTCGGTGTCCCCGTTGCGCAGGAACGGCGAGATGTCCCAGCGGTTGGAGTCGTACCCGAAGTTGTTGCGGTTGTACGGGTTGCGGACGAACTGGTCCGCCGGGGACAGCTCCTCGATGGTGGAGTTGAACGCGTCGTTGGAGGCGTGGTTGACGTCCGTGAAGATCGACTCCGGCCCGTTGGTGGACTTCATCGCCAGGGTGTCCCCGGTCCACTTCAGGTCGCCGTCGTAGACGATGAAGCCGAGCTTGCCGGCGACCTGCCCGGTGGCCGGGGTCTGCAGCCCGTCGAGGTTGAACTCGCGGGCCGGGCTGTCCGGCAGCTCCACCTGGAAGCCGTCCCAGATGTGGACGTGGCGCAGCGGCTTGCAGTCGTTCTCGTACGCCACCACGATCGACCAGCCGCCCCAGCTGTGCGGCTTCACCACCGAGTCCATGTTGGCGGCGGTGTAGGTGCCGTTGCCGGCGGCCTTCACCAGGTCGGTGATGTCGGCGGAGGCCTGGTAGCTGCTCTCCTCGGTGGTGGTGATGTAGCCGATGGACGGCTGGTCGTTGGCGATGTTGCGGTACTGGTTCTCGCCCGGCACCTTCAGGTAGATCTCGTCGATCTGGCTCTCCGGCAGGACGGTGTCGCCGATGCCCCGGGTGCCGCCCCAGTACAGCCGGGCGTACTTGACCTTGGAGCCTTCCAGCAGCCCGAGGTCGGCCGAGCTGGCCGAGTAGATCTCGTCACCGAGCGGGCCGACGCTGCCCGGATCGATGTTGATGTACTTCATCTGGTAGTTGTTGTTGATCGGCCGGCTGCCCGCGCCGGTCCGGGCGTCCACGCACGCCGGCTGCGCCGGGTCGACCGGCGGCTGGGTCTCGTCGCAGGTCATCAGGGAGTTGCTGATCCGCGTGACGGAGCCGTGGAAGTCGCCCTGGAAGCGCGTCTTGAACGGCAGCGGGTTCGAGACGATGGTGTCGGCACGCTGCTGCGGGCCCTTGGGGCCCGAGCCGCGGGCGTCCGCGATCGGGGCGGAGAGCAGCTGTCCGGCGACGGCGGCGACGGCGACACCGGTGATCCCGATCCGACGGGCGAGGGTACGGACGGCGGCGGCGCGGCTGACGGTGGAGGAGGGCATGAGGTCCTCTCAGGGGGGAGGGGATTGATCACGCTTATCGGATCACAACGCAACGTCACAATCTCCTCACGTACCGCCATCAGAGGACGCGCCAACCCAAACGGCGGGCCCGCCGTCATCCATTGGAACGACGGCGGGCCCGGTGGTGCTTGACGCGGTGTCAGTCTTCTGCGGCGGGATCCCCTACAGCACCTGGAGGTTCTTGCGCAGCTCGAAGGGGGTGACCTCGGAGCGGTACTCCTCCCACTCCTGCTTCTTGTTGCGCAGGAAGAAGTCGAAGACGTGCTCGCCGAGGGTCTCCGCCACCAGCTCGCTGCGCTGCATCAGGTCGATCGCCTCGCCCAGGTTCTGCGGCATCGGCTGGATGCCGAGGGCGCGGCGCTCGGGGTCGGTGAGGGCCCACACGTCGTCGTCGGCGCCCGGCGGGAGCTCGTAGCCCTCCTCGATGCCCTTGAGGCCGGCCGCCAGGGTGACGGCGTAGGCCAGGTAGGGGTTGCAGCCGGTGTCCAGGGAGCGGACCTCGACCCGGGTGGAGCCCTGCTTGCCCGGCTTGTACATCGGGACCCGGATCAGCGCGGAGCGGTTGTTGTGGCCCCAGCAGATGTACGACGGGGCCTCGCCGCCGGCGCCGGCGGTGCGCTGGGAGCCGCCCCAGATCCGCTTGTAGGAGTTCACCCACTGGTTGGTGACGGCGGCGGTCTCGGCGGCGTGGCGCAGCAGGCCCGCGATGAAGGAGCGGCCGACCTTGGAGAGCTGGTACTCGGCGCCCGACTCGTGGAAGGCGTTGCGGTCGCCCTCGAACAGCGAGAGGTGGGTGTGCATGCCCGAGCCGGGGTGGTCGGAGAACGGCTTGGGCATGAAGCTGGCGTGCACGCCCTGCTCCAGCGCGACCTCCTTCATCACCAGCCGGAAGGTCATGATGTTGTCGGCCGTGGAGAGCGCGTCGGCGTAGCGCAGGTCGATCTCCTGCTGCCCGGGGGCGCCCTCGTGGTGGGAGAACTCCACCGAGATGCCCATCGACTCCAGCATGGTGATCGCCTGGCGGCGGAAGTCGTGGCCCACCCCGCGCGGGGTGTGGTCGAAGTAGCCGGAGTGGTCGGCGGGGATCGGCGCGGTGCCGTCGCCGGGCAGGTTCTTCAGCAGGAAGAACTCGATCTCGGGGTGGGTGTAGAAGGTGAAGCCCTGGGCGGAGGCCTTCTCCAGGGTGCGCTTCAGCACGAACCTCGGGTCGGCGTAGGAGGGCGAGCCGTCCGGCATCAGGATGTCGCAGAACATCCGGGCGGTGCCCGGGGTCTCCGAGCGCCACGGCAGGATCTGGAAGGTGGTCGGGTCCGGCTTCGCGATCATGTCGGACTCGTACACCCGGGCGAATCCCTCGATCGCCGAGCCGTCGAAGCCGATGCCCTCCTCGAACGCCTGCTCCAGCTCGGCCGGCGCCACGGCGACCGACTTGAGGAACCCCAGGACATCGGTGAACCACAGCCGGACGAACCGGATGTCACGCTCTTCGAGCGTCCGAAGCACGAACTCCTGCTGCTTGCCCATGGGGACAGTCTCACCTCTGCTCTTTACGTTCGTGTTACGCCCGGAAACCACCCCGGCAGCGACTGCTCCCCATCATGGCGGATCACGGCCGCCGGAGGCAGTGGCGACCCCGGCCGAGACATTTCGTCAGATCGACGATTAGACTCGGTGGCATGCCCAATCTCCGTCTCGCCCTCTGCCAGACCGACCCGTGGGTCGGTGACATCGCGCGCAACAGCGATGGGGTGGTGCACTGGACCAGGCAGGCCGTCGAGGCCGGTGCGCAGCTGGTCGCGTTCCCCGAGATGGCCCTGACCGGCTACCCGGTCGAGGACCTCGCGCTGCGCCGCTCCTTCGTCGAGGCGTCGCGGTCCGGGCTGACCGAGCTGGCCGGGCGGCTCGCCGCGGAGGGGCTCGGCGAGGTGCCCGTGGTGGTGGGCTACCTGGGCCGCTCGGAGCAGGCCTCGCCGCGCTTCGGCCGGCCGGCCGGCTCCCCGCAGAACTGCGCCGCGGTGCTGTTCCGCGGCGAGGTCGCGACCCGGTTCGCCAAGCACCACCTGCCGAACTACGGCGTGTTCGACGAGTACCGCTGGTTCGTCCCCGGCGACCAGCTGCCGGTGGTCCGGGTGCACGGGGTGGACGTCGCGCTGGCGATCTGCGAGGACATCTGGCAGGACGGCGGCCGGGTGACCGCCGCCCGCGAGGCCGGGGCCGGCCTGCTGCTGGTGGTCAACGGCTCGCCGTACGAGCGGAACAAGGACGACGCCCGGCTGGAGCTGGTGCGGCGCCGGGCCGCCGAGGCCGGCTGCGCGCTCGCCTACGTGAACATGGTCGGCGGCCAGGACGAGCTGGTCTTCGACGGCGACTCGATCGTGGTCGCCCCGGACGGCGAGGTGCTGGCCCGCTCGCCGCAGTTCGAGGAGCACCTGCTGGTGCTGGACCTCGACCTGCCGGCCGCCGGCAGCGACCACACCGACGGGCTGCTGCTCGCCGACGGACTGCACCTGGTCCGCACCGAGCTGGGCGGCGAGCCCGCCGACCCGCCCGCCGAGCCCAGGCGGGCCGAGGTGGCGCCGCGGATCGCCGACGAGGCCGAGATCTGGTCCGCGCTGGTCTCCGGCACCCGGGCGTACGTGCGCAAGAACGGCTTCCGCTCGGTGCTGATCGGCCTGTCCGGCGGCATCGACTCGGCCGTGGTGGCCGCCCTCGCGGTGGACGCGATCGGCGCCGAGAACGTGTACTGCGTCTCGATGCCGAGCCGCTACTCCTCGCAGCACTCCCGGGACGACGCGGCCGAGCTGGCCCACCGCACCGGGCTGAACTTCCGCACGGTGTCGATCGCCCCGATGTTCGACGCCTACGTGGCCGCCACCGAACTGACCGGACTGGCGGAGGAGAACCTCCAGTCCCGGCTGCGCGGCACCCTGCTGATGGCGATCTCCAACCAGGAGGGGCACATCGTGCTCGCGCCCGGCAACAAGAGCGAGCTGGCGGTCGGCTACTCGACCCTGTACGGCGACTCGGTCGGCGCCTACGGCCCGATCAAGGACGTCTACAAGTCGCTGGTCTTCCGGCTCGCCCGCTGGCGCAACGAGGAGGCCGAACGGCTCGGCGCGGTGCCGCCGATCCCGGAGAACACCATCGTCAAGCCGCCGTCCGCCGAGCTGCGGCCGGACCAGAAGGACACCGACTCGCTGCCGGACTACGACCTGCTGGACACCGTCCTCGACCTCTACGTCGAGGGCGACCAGGGCCGGGACGCGATCGTGGCGGCCGGCTTCGACCCGGCCGTGGTGGACCGGGTGGTGCGGCTGGTCGACACCGCCGAGTACAAGCGGCGGCAGTACCCGCCGGGCCCGAAGATCTCGGCCAAGGGCTTCGGCCGGGACCGCCGGCTGCCGATCACCAACCGCTGGCGCCAGGGCTGAAGCTTGTTCCGGAAGGTCCGGGACAAGCTTCAGGCTGCCGGAACAACCCGGCCGCTCACCGGTACCGGTAGGTGGCGGCCACCGCGAGGTGGTCGCTGCCGTCCCGCTCCAGGGTCCGCGAGTCGGTGGGCTCCAGTCCGCCCTTGCTCATGATCTGGTCGATCCTGGCCATCGGGAAGGACGCCGGCCAGCTGAAGCCGAAGCCGTCCCCGGCCGCGCCCTGGGCCGAGCGCATCTGCGAGGTGATCGGCGCCAGGCTGCGGTCGTTCATGGTGCCGTTGAGGTCGCCGAGCAGCAGCACCTTCTTCAGCGGCTCGGCCTCGACGGCGTCGCCGAGCGCCTGGGCGCTGACGTCCCGCTGGTTGACGGTGAAGCCGCCCTCGGCCTTGAGCCGGACCGACGGCAGATGGGCGACGTACACCGCGAGCGGGCCCTTCGGGGTGGTCACCTCGGCCCGGAACGCCCTGGTCCAGCCCATCTTGATGTCCACCACCGAGGCGTCGCCGATCGGGTACTTGGACCAGAGCCCGACCGTGCCCTCCACCACGTGGTACGGGTAGCTCGCGGCCAGCCCGGACTCCAGGGCACGCAGCGGCCGGCCGGCCAGCTCCTGGAGCGCGACGATCTGCGCCCCGGACTTCTCCAGCATCCGGACGGTGCTCCGGGGGTCGGTGTTGGCGGCGGCCACGTTGTGGCTGACCACGGTGAAGTCGCCGGTGCCGCCGCTCTTGTCGGTGAGCAGGCCGCCGAACATGTTGGCCCAGATCGCCACCGGCACCAGCAGCGCGAGCAGCGCGGTGGCGGAGCGGCGCAGCAGGGCGGGGACGAGCAGGACCGGCACCGCCAGCCCCACCCAGGGCAGGAAGGTCTCCAGCAGGCTGCCGAGGTTGCCGACGCTGTTCGGCACCTCGGCGTGGAAGGCCAGCAGGGCACCGAGGAGCAGGGCCAGGACGGCGAGCACGAGGCCGCGCCACCAGGTGGTGCTGCCCCGGGCGTCCCGGCCCCAGTCGCGCACGCCGAGGAACCCGGCCGGGCGTCGGCCGGATCCCGGGTCGCCGGCCTCTGCCGGGGACACCCGGTCCGCCCTGTCCGCCTGCGCCATCCGTGACTCCCGTCGTTCGCGCCGTCTGTCCGTCCGCGTGCGCCGCCGCCTGCTGGCGGAGGGCGTGCCGGACCTGTGCCGGTTCGGTCGGATTCCGGCCCAGCCTATGTCGGGACAGACGCCCGGCCGGGCGACCGGGGTTCCGGCGTGGCCCGGTTGGTGAGCCAGGCCACTGCGCGGCCGGCCGGGCCACAACCGCCTCCCGGCCTGCGGCGATGCCGACGGGAGGGCCGACCGGGGGGGCGTGGAACAACTGCGGGGCGCTGCGGGAGTGCCGTCCGGTCAGGCCCGGGCGGGCCGGAGGGCGGGGCCCGCGACGCCGCCGAGGAGGGCGTCGACCATCCGCTCGGCGAGCTGCGGGTCGTCGAGGTCGGAGTCGTCCCAGAGCACGCTGCGGGCGAGGATCGGGCCGATCAGCAGATCGCCGAGCAGTTCCTCGTCGAGGTCGGCGCGCAGCTCGCCGCCGGCGAGGCCGCGCCGGATCACCTGGCGGGCGGCCTCCCGGCGGGGTGCGATCACCCGTTCGCGGTAGGCGGCGTGCAGCTCGGGCCAGCTGTGCATCTGGCCGAGCGCGGCCTTGAGCACCCAGCGGGAGCGCTTGGCCAGGCCGCGCAGCCGCATGTACTCGATCATCGCGACGAGGTCGCCGCGGATCGACCCGGTGGTCTCGGGGAGCGGCTCCTCCAGTCTGCTGACCATGTCGATCAGCAGGGCCTCCTTGTTGGGCCAGCGCCGGTAGATGGTGGCCTTGCCGACGCCGGCGGCGGTGGCGATGCCCTCGATGGTCAGTTCCGCCAGGCTGGTGCCGGCCGCCATCAGTTCCTCGACGCCGGCGAAGATCGCCTGTTCGGCGGCCTCGCTGCGGGGCCTGCCGCGGCGCGGGCCGGTGCAGGGCGGCGGCGCGGCCGTCGGGTCGGTCTTCATCTCGCATCTCCCGGTTGTGGAGCCCCCGCCCGGAGAGTGGGGCGGGGGTCGCACGCGCTCGTGGGCCCTGTCGCCGGCAGTCCTCCCGGCGACAGGGCCCCATTCTCGCTCAGCCCGGCCGCCGGTCAGACGTCCGCGGCCGCCTTACGGAGGGCCGCGCCGGCCCGCTCGCCGTGCTCGGCCGCGTCCGCCGCCGCACCGGGGCCGGCGGGACCGCCGGCGGGGCCGGCGCCCGGACCGCCGGCCGGCACCTTGCCGGGCAGCAGGAACCAGGCCAGCAGGGCGCCGGCCGCGGTGATCCCGGCGGAGAGCCCGGCCACCACGTGCATCGCGTGGATGAAGGAGTCGTTGGCCGGGCCGATCAGTTCCTTGCCCCGCTCGCCGAGTCGCGCGGCGACGGCCATGGTGGCCTCCAGCGACTCGCCCGCCTTCTCCCGCAGCTCCGGGGTGGGCAGCTGGGCGAGCTTGTCGGAGACCCCGTCGCGGTAGACGGTGGAGAGCACGGCGCCGAGCACCGCGACCCCGAGCGAGCCGCCGACCTGGCGGAAGGTGTTGTTGACGGCCGAGCCGGCGCCGGCCTTCTCGCGCGGCAGCGAGCCCATGATCGCGACCGTGATCGGCGGCATGACGTGCGCCATGCCGGTGCCCATCAGCAGGCCGAGCACGACCAGCACCCAGATCGGGGTGGTGGCGCTCAGCAGCAGGTAGCCGAGGAAGCCGACCGCGATGAACACCATGCCGGCGGCGCAGGTGGCGCGGACGCCGAAGCGGTCGACCACCAGCCGGGCGCGTGGGGCGAAGACCAGCTGGGCGGCGGCCAGCGGCAGCATCAGCACACCGGCCTCCAGGGCGCTGTAGCCGCGCACGCTCTGGGTGTAGAAGACGCCGAAGAACGAGACGCCCATCAGCGCGAAGAACACCACGCCGATCACCACCACCGAGGCGCTGAACACCTTGTCGCGGAACCAGTCGACGTCCAGCGCGGGGTGCGCGGTGCGGCGCTCGAAGACCACGAAGGCGGTCAGCGCCACCAGGCCGAGCAGCACCGGACCCCAGGCCGCGACGGCGGTGAAGTCCGCCAGCTCGCCGCCCTTGATGATGCCGTAGATCAGCGCCACCAGGCCGATGATGGAGAGCAGCACGCCGACCGGGTCCATCCGGCCCGGCTTGGGGTCCTTGGACTCCGGGACGAGCAGGGCCATCGCGATCACCGCGACGATCACGATCGGCACGTTGACCAGGAAGACCGAGCCCCACCAGAAGTGCTCGATCAGCAGGCCGCCGGTGATCGGGCCGATCGCGATCGCGAGCCCGACCGCGCCGGCCCAGATGCCGATCGCCTTGGGCTGCTCGGCGCGCTCGAAGACGTTCATGATGATGGCGAGCGTGGCCGGCATGGCCAGCGCCCCGCCGACGCCCATCAGGGCGCGGTAGCCGATCAGTTCGCCCGGTGTGGAGGCGAGCGCGGAGAGCAGCGAGGCGAGGCCGAAGACGACCATGCCGGCCAGCAGGGCCCGCTTGCGGCCGAACCGGTCGCCCAGCAGTCCGGAGGTGAACAGCAGTCCGGCGAAGACCAGGGTGTACGAGTTGATCGACCATTCCAGGTCGCTCTGGCTGGCGCCGATGCCGGTGGGCGCCGGGGAGGCGATGGTCTTCATCGCGACGTTGAGGATCGAGTTGTCGAGGACGACGACGAGCAGGGCGAGCACCAGGGTGCCCAGGATCGCCCAGCGGCGGCGGTGGATGGCTTCCGGCACCCGGGGTGGCGCGGCGGCGGTGGTCATGGCTTCTTCCCGTCCGTGGTACGGCGTGGCACTGGCGGGTAAATTCGAGCCGCGGTCGTCTCGTAAACCCCCCGCAGCGAGCGTAGCGCCCATTTCGATACGAGACGGCTCCGTTTCGTAAAACCCTGGCAAAGATCCGCGCGGCCGCTCCCGCACACAGCGCGGCCCCGCCCCTTTTGCACCCGCGCCGGGCCGTGCAAGCATGGAGGTGATCCGGGGACGCCGCACGGCGCCACGAGACGACAACCCTTCAGGAGCCTGTTCGATGAACGCTTCTTCGCCTTCGCCTGCCCAGAACCAGGCGTCGACCACCACCCTCTACGGTGGGGTCACCACCCGCCGCGTCACCGTCCGCGACCTCGCCGCAGCCAAGCAGCGCGGCGAGAAGTGGTCGATGCTGACCGCCTACGACGCCCTCACCGCCGGCGTCTTCGACGAGGCCGGCACGCCCGTCCTGCTGGTCGGCGACTCCGCCGGCAACTGCCACCTCGGC
The DNA here is from genome assembly GCF_001279805.1 of Streptomyces sp. XY431. NCBI lineage: Bacteria > Bacillati > Actinomycetota > Actinomycetes > Kitasatosporales > Streptomycetaceae > Streptomyces > Streptomyces sp. XY431. Next base: position 34,794 of record NZ_LGDO01000070.1, on the reverse strand, counting down.
TACGAGACCACCGTGCCGGTGACCATGGACCAGATGGTCATGCTGGCCGGCGCCGTCGTCCGGGGCACCAAGCGGGCCATGATCGTCGCCGACCTGCCGTTCGGCTCCTACCAGGAGTCCCCGGCCCAGGCGATGCACAACGCGGTCCGGCTGATGAAGGACGCCGGGGTCGGCGCGGTCAAGCTGGAGGGCGGCGAGCGCAGCGCCCGCTCGATCGAGCTGCTGGTCGAGGCCGGCATCCCGGTGATGGCGCACATCGGCCTCACCCCGCAGTCCGTGCACGCGCTGGGCGGCTACCCCGTCCAGGGCCGCGGCGACGAGGCCGCGCACCAGCTGCTGCGCGACGCCAAGGCGGTGCAGCAGGCCGGCGCCTTCGCGGTCGTCCTGGAGGCGGTGCCCGCCGAGCTGGCCAAGCAGGTCACCGAGCAGCTCACCGTCCCGACCGTCGGCATCGGCGCCGGGGTGGACTGCGACGCCCAGGTGCTGGTCTGGACCGACTTCGCCGGCATGACGGCGGGCCGGGTGCCCAAGTTCGTCAAGCAGTACGCCAACCTGCGGGCCGTCCTCGGCGACGCCGCCCGCGCGTTCGCCGAGGACGTCCGCGGCGACGCCTTCCCCGCCCCGGAGCACACCTTCCACTGACGCGCTCCCCGTCACCGGGACCCGGCCACGGCCGGGCCGGGCCCCGGTGACAGCCGCCTGACAGCGCGCCGACAGCGGCTCGCCGGCGGGCCGCCCGCCCGACACCCGGCTGACAGCGGGCTGACAGCCGGGGCGGACAGTCTTCTCGCATGACACGAATCTCCACCGCCCCGAACGACCGGGGGCCCGCTGCGGGGAATGCCGTCGAGGTCCGCGGCATCGTCAAGCACTTCGGCAGCACCAAGGCGCTCGACGGCGTCGACCTCACCGTGCGCGAGGGCACCGTCCTCGGCGTGCTCGGCCCCAACGGGGCCGGCAAGACCACCCTGGTCCGCGTCCTCTCCACCCTCATCAAGCCCGACGCCGGCACCGCCTTCGTCGGCGGCTACGACGTGCTGCGCCAGCCCAAGCAGCTGCGCCGCACCATCGGCCTCACCGGCCAGTACGCCTCGGTCGACGAGCTGCTCTCCGGCTACGAGAACCTCTACCTGATCGGCCGGCTGCTCGACCTCTCCAGCAAGGAGGCCAAGGCGCGCGCCACCGAGCTGCTGGAGCGGTTCTCGCTCACCGAGGCCGCCAAGCGCGTCGCCAAGACCTACTCCGGCGGCATGCGCCGCCGCCTCGACCTGGCCGCCTCCATGATCGGCCGCCCCCGGGTCCTCTACTTGGACGAGCCCACCACCGGCCTGGACCCGCGCACCCGCAACGAGGTCTGGGACGAGGTGCAGCGGATGGTCGCCGACGGCGCCACCGTGCTGCTCACCACCCAGTACATGGAGGAGGCCGAGCAGCTCGCCAACGAGCTGACCGTCATCGACCGCGGCCGGGTGATCGCGGCCGGCGGCATCGCCGACCTCAAGGCCCAGGTCGGCGGCCGCACCCTCCAGGTCCGGCCCAGCCACCCGGCCGAGCTGCCGGAGATGGCCCGCTGCCTGCACGACACCGGCCTCGCCAACGCCACCTTCTCCGCCGACACCGGCCTGCTGTCGGTGCCGCTCACCTCCGAGGACCAGCTGACCGCCGTGATCGGGGTCCTCGGCACCCGGGGCTTCGGCATCGCCGACATCGACACCCAGCTGCCCAGCCTGGACGAGGTCTTCCTCGCCATCACCGGCAAGCCCTCGGACCGCCCGGCGGCCGAGGACGCCGCCCCCAGCCTCGCCAAGGAGCCCGTCGCATGACCACCGCCACGCTCGCCCCCGCCCGGGCCGAGGAGGGCCGGATCGGCCTGCCCGGCCATCTGCGGCACGTCGGTGCGCTGACCCGCCGCAACCTGATGCGGATCAAGGCCGACCCGGAGTCGATGTTCGACGCCGTCCTGATGCCGGTCATCTTCACCGTGCTCTTCGTCTACGTCTTCGGCGGCGCCATCTCCGGCGGCCAGGACGCCTACAAGCAGTACATGATCCCCGGCCTGCTCGGGCAGACCGGCATCACCCTGGCGATGGCCGTCGGCACCGGCCTCAACAGTGACTTCCAGACCGGGGTGATGGACCGGTTCCGGACCCTGCCGATCGGCCGGTCCTCGGTCCTGCTCTCCAAGATCGCCGCCGAGACCTGCCGCGCCCTGCTCTCCTTCACCATCCTGATCGTCTTCGCGCTGATCCTCGGCTTCGAACTGAAGGGCGGCTTCCTGGAGCTGCTGGCCGCGGTCGGGCTCTCGCTGATCTTCGGCATGTCCATCGTGTGGATCTCGATGCTGCTGGGCATGGCGCTGCGCAGCGCCCAGGCCGTTCAGGGAGTCGCCATGCTGGTCCTGATGCCGATGCAGTTCGGCAGCTCGATCTTCGCCCCGACCGACACCATGCCGGGCTGGCTCCAGGCCTTCACCAAGGTCAACCCGCTGTCCGCGCTGGCCGATGCCTGCCGGGCCCTGATGAACGGCCAGGGCGCCGTGGCGCACCCGGTGCTGATCGTGCTGGCCTGGTCGGTCGGCATCACCGCGGTCTTCGCGCCGCTCGCCGTCGCCCGGTTCCGCAAGCGGACCTGAGGCCCGGCCCGACCGGTACGCCGGTCCCGGACGCGCGAGGGGAGCGCCCGGGGCCGGCTCCCGGCTCGGTGCACCAGCGGTTCCCGGCTCAGCGCACCAGCTCGTCCAGCATGGCGTTGGCCTCCGCCACGGACATCGTCCGACCCTCGGCGGCCGCCACCTCGAACTCCGCGTCACCGAGCATCCCGCGCAGGGCGTCCTCGGTCCGCTCGCGCTCGACCCGGTCGAGGTAGCCGCCCTTCGGCCCGTTCATCCCGGCGTGCGCGCCGAACAGCACCGCGGCCAGCCGGGCCTGCGCCAGGTCTCCGTCCCGCCGGGCGAACGCCTCCAGCAGCCCGATCACCGGCGGCAGCATCATCACCGACATCTGGTCCACGAAACCGCTCGCCGCGGCCGGCACCGAGCGCATCAGCTGCCGGCCCTCGCCGACCAGCTCCCGCCCGAGGTCGGGATCGCCGGCCCGGGCGATGATCCAGCCCCGGGTGACCGTCAGCATCCCGCCCACCACGTCCGGGGCGAACGCGCCGATCCGCGTCCACCGGAGCACGTCCAGCTCGGCCAGGGCCCGCTCGAAGTCCCCGCGCTGCGCGTTGATGCCGCAGAGCATCAGGTGACCGAACAGCAGCGCGCCGTTGGTCGCCTGGTTGTCCCCCGGCTCGATCCCGTCCAGCGCCGCCCGGATCTGCCGCTCCCCCGCCGCGAGGTCGCTGTCCAGCATCGCCGACCCCAGGTGCACCTGGAGCATCGGCACCTCCTGCGGCGCGCCCAGCTCCTCGGCCAGCTCGATCGCCCGGCGGTACGCCTCGGCCGCATCGGCCGAACGGCCCTGGTTGGCCAGCGACTCGCCGCGCGCGGACAGCGCCTGGGACATCCCCCAGCGGTCGCCGGCCCGGCGGTACAGCTCCAGCGACTCCTCGCCGTCCAGGGTGCTCTGCTCGGCCCCGCCCGGCCAGTCGTTCATCATCTTGGCCCGGATCTGCAGGATGAACGCCAGGTCGCTCGCGTTGCCGTGCTCCCGGCAGCCCGCCACCGCGTCGTCCAGCAGGTCCCGCATGGCGTCCAGCTGGCCGATCAGGAAGGCACCGAAGACCCGCATCAGCCCGGGGAAGCGGTAGGACTGCGGCAGGTCGCTGCTGTAGGCCTCGGTGACCTTGCGGGCGGTGGCGACCGCCTCCGGGTCGCCCAGGACGTCGAGATTGCCCTCGAAGATGCTGATCAGCCGGTAGATGACGATCGCCCGGCGGGCCTCCCCGAGCACCTCCGGCGGCATCGGTACCGGGTACTCCAGCACGTGCCGGTCCAGCGGCACCGGACGGGCCGCGGCGTCGAACGGGTCGGGGCCGATCGACAGCACCGCGTCGTACCAGCGCCGGGCCTCCTGGCTGTAGCCGCGCAGCGACCAGTACCAGCTCATGCCCAGCGCCAGGACCACCGCCTCGCCCTCGTCCCGGCGGCAGACGGCGCGGCGCAGCGCCGCCCGGATGTTGTCGTGCTCGCGCTCCAGCACCGCCAGCCAGTGCAGCTGCTCGGGCCCGTGGACATGGAGGTCGGCGCTGCGGACCAGCTCGCGGAAGTACTCGACGTGCCGGCCCCCGGTGGCGGCGGTCTCCTCCGCCTCGGCCAGCCGCTCGTCGGTGTACTCGTGGATGGTCTCCAGCATCCGGTAGCGCGGCGGTCCCTCCCCGTCCAGGTCGGCCACCAGCAGGGACTTGTCGACCAGCGAGAGCAGCAGGTCGGCGACCTCCTCGCGGGGCACCTCGGCCTCGTCCGAGCAGACCGACTCGGCCGCCTCCAGGCTCCAGCCGCCCGCGAACACCGCCAGCCGGCGCAGCACCGCGCGCTCCTGCTTGCCGAGCAGGTCCCAGCTCCAGTCGACCACCGCGCGCAGCGTCTGCTGACGCGGCAGCAGGGTCCGGCTGCCCGCGGTGAGCAGTGCGAACCGGCTGTCCAGCCGGTCGGCGATCTGCCGGGCCGTCATCACCCGGAGCCGGGCGGCGGCCAGTTCGATGGCGAGCGGCAGCCCGTCCAGCCGGCGGCAGATCTCGGCGCAGGCCTCCGGATCGCTCTGCGGGTCGAAGCCGGGGCGGGCGGCGGCGGCCCGCTCGGTCAGCAGCCGCAGCGCCACCGGGTCCGGCAGCGGCTCGACCGGCAGGACGGTCTCGCCCGGCACCCCCAGCGGCTCCCGGCTGGTGGCCAGCACGGTCAGCCCCGGGCACTCGGTGAGCAGGGTGTCCGCGAGATCGGCGGCGGACTGGATCAGGTGCTCGCAGTTGTCCAGGACGAGCAGCATCCGGCGGCGCCCGCAGTGCTCGATCAGCCGGCGCACCGGGTCGTCGGTGCGGCCCTCGATCACCTCGGCGACCATGCTGGCGCCGGTGTGCAGGACGGTCGCGCGCAGGCCGAGCGCCGACACCACCGCGCCCGGCACCGCGTCCGGGCGCTCCACCGGGGCGAGCTCGGCCACCCAGACGCCGTCCGGCCAGTGCCCGGCGCCCTGCTCCAGGCGGCCGGCCTCGACCGACAGCCGGGTCTTGCCGGAGCCGCCGGGACCGGTGAGGGTGACCAGCCGGCTGGTGGCCAGGACGGAGCGCAGTGCGGCGAGGTCGTTCTCCCGGCCGACGAAGCTGGTCAGCCGGCCGCGCAGATTGCCGAGCGCGCGGGCGGGCGGCACCGGGGCCGGTGCTGCCGCCGGTGCCGGCGGCACGGGCTCCGCGGTCGGGGCGCCCCCCACGGCCGGGGCGGTCTCCACCGCCGGGGCGACCGGTTCGGACGGGCTCAGCAGCTCGGCGTACAGCGACTGGAGCCGGCGCCCGGGATCGACGCCCAGCTCGTCCGCCAGGGCCCGCCGGGTCTGCTCGTAGTGGCGCAGCGCCTCGGCCGTCCGGCCGGACTCGTGCAGCGCCCGGACCATCAGGTACTGCAGCGGCTCGTCCAACGGCTTGCCCTCGCACAGCTCGGCGAGCTCGGCCACCAGCTCGGCCGCCCGGCCGAGGCCGAGCTCGGCGGTGATCCGGTGCCGGCGGACCTCCTCGCGCTGCGCCTCCAGCCTGGTCGCCGGGCCGCCCCGGTCCGGCAGGTCGGCGAGCGCCGGGCCGCGCCACAGCGAGAGCGCGGCGCGCAGCCGCTCGGCGGCCGACACCTGGTCGCCCTGCTCCAGCGCCCGGCGGCCCTCCCCGGCCAGCCGCTGGAACTCGGCGAGGTCGGTGGCGGGCTCGGTCAGCCAGTACCCGGCCGGGCCGGAGCCGACCCGGTCGCGGCCGATGGTCCGGCGCAGCCGGCCGACCAGGGTCTGGAGCGCGGCCGAGGCGTCCTGCGGTGGCTCGGCGTCCCACACCTCGTCGACCAGCAGGTCGGCCGGCACCGGCCGCCCCTGGCGCAGCGCCAGCGCGGCGAGCAGGGCGCGCAGCCGGGCTCCGCCGAGCGGGACCGGGGTGCCGTCGTCGTGGTGGGCCGTGGTGGTGCCGAGGATGCCGTAGTGCACCGCACCATTCTGGTGGATCAACCCCGTCCCCCACGCACATTTGTCCAGTCCTCGACCCTGACTGCACCCTGACTCCGGGAGACCGCGCCAGGAACCCGGTGCCGGGCTCCGTACGTTCACCCTGGACGGCTTGTCCGGCGCGGGCCCGCCCGGCATGATCGGCCTCTGCCCCGCCCTCACCTCCCCGACCACCGGAGCACCCACACCATGACCTTCGCCGCCACGCAGCGCTCACGCAGCGAGGACCGCCGGATCAGCCCGGTGTTCTGGGCCCTGCTCGCGATCTTCGCCACCTCCGCCGTGGCGGTGTTCCAGGGCTACGGCAACGCCCGGTTCGGGATCTTCCTGTTCGTGGTGGCCGGCTGGATGGTCTCGCTCTGCCTGCACGAGTTCGCGCACGCGCGCACCGCGCTGCACGGCGGCGACATCAGCGTCGGCGCCAAGGGCTACCTGACCCTCAACCCGTTCAAGTACGCCAACGCCCTGCTCAGCTTCGTGCTGCCGATCGTCTTCGTGCTGCTCGGCGGCATCGGCCTGCCCGGCGGCGCGGTCTGGATCGAGCGGCACCGGGTGCAGGGCCGGCTCAAGCACAGCCTGATCTCGGCCGCCGGGCCGCTGGTGAACCTGCTCGCCGCGGTGCTGCTGCTGGTCCCGGTCGGCGCGGGCTGGCTGGACGACCCCGAGGTGCACGCGGTCTGGAACGGCTACGAGCTGAACGTCTCGCCGCTGGCGCTCGCCCTGGGCTTCCTCGGCATGCTCCAGCTGAGCGCGACCCTGCTCAACCTGCTGCCGGTGCCCGGCCTGGACGGCTACGGGATCGTCGAGCCCTGGCTCTCGGCCAAGACCCGGCGGGCGATCGAGCCGTTCGCGCCGTACGGCATGCTGGCCGTCTTCGCGCTGCTCTGGCAGCCGGAGATCAACCACTGGTTCTTCGAGGTCGTGTACGGCGCGATGGACCTGGTGGGCGTCGACCGGGCCTACCCGCAGGTGGGCCACGAGCTGTTCATGTTCTGGAAGGACTGACCGGACTCAGGCCCGCTCGGCCGCCGCGCGGGCCAGCTTCTCCCGGCGCACGTTCATCCAGAGCACATTGCTGGCGATGCCGGCCATCGGCAGCCAGACGAGGCCGAGCCACCAGCCCTGCACCAGCGAGACCACGGCGGCGGCCAGCGCGAGAACGACGACGAGCGAGGCGAGGACGGACGTGCGGGGCATGGTGGGGTACTCCTGCGGCCGGGGGTGAGGTCGGCCCCCATTGTCGCCGACCTCACCCCCGGACCGGGTCCAGGGGTGAGGTCGGCGATCCGGTCCGATCGTCGGACGACCGGACCGTGCGTTCGGCGGGACGTCCGCGGTCGGACGCCGGTGCTCAGACGTCCGTGATCCGCAGGCCCGCGTGCGCCTTGTAGCGGCGGTTGACCGAGATGAGGTTCGCCACCAGCGACTCCACCTGGTGCGCGTTGCGCAGCCGGCCCGCGAAGATGCCCCGCATGCCGGGGATCCGGCCCGCCAGCGCCTGCACGATGTCGGTGGCGGCCCGCTCCTCGCCGAGCACCATCACATCGGTGTCGATCCGCTCGATCGACTCGTCCTGGAGCAGTACCGCCGACAGGTGGTGGAAGGCCGCGGTCACCCGGGAGTCCGGCAGCAGGGCGGCGGCCTGCTGGGCGGCGCTGCCCTCCTCCGGGACGAGCGCGAAGGCGCCCTGCTTGTCGAAGCCCAGCGGGTTGACGCAGTCCACCACGATCTTGCCGGCCAGCTCCTCGCGGAGGGCGGTGAGGGTGGCGGCGTGCCCGTCCCAGGGCACCGCCACGATGACGATGTCGCTCTCACGGGCGGTGGCGGCGTTGTCGGCGCCCCGCACCCCCAGGCCGATCGCGTCCGCCGAGGCCTGCGCGCGGGCCGCGTCGCGCGAGCCGATGATCACCTGCTGGCCGGCCTTGGCCAGCCGCAGGGCCAGCCCCCGCCCCTGGTCTCCGGTGCCGCCGAGGACACCGACCACCAGCTGCGAGACGTCCGGCAGCTCGTGGGCCGGGTTTGTCGCTGAATCGAGGGAAGTCATGGGCCGATCCTGCCAAACGAGCGGCCCGTCGCGACATCCTGTGCGCCATGGACGCGGTGAGAGTTTCGGCACTGAGGGACCGTCTGGCCGGAACCGGTTGGCTGGAAGCCGTCGGCGGCTTCGCCGGGGAGCTGCGGCACGCGGTCACCCGGCGCGGGGCGGGTGAGCTGCTGCTCGTCGGCACCACCGGGTACGAGCCCTGGCACCTGGCCGCCCATCTGGAGGACGAGGCCGCCTGGTCGGACGTCCCCCGGCTGGCGCCCACCCTGCTGCGGCACCGGGTCCCGGCCGCCGCCCCGGCCCATCTGGCGCACGGTCTCGGCCGGCTGACCGGGGCCGGGCGCGGCGCGACCGTCCTGGTGGTGGCCCCGACGGCGGCCGGGGAGCCGCTGCTGGAGCGGGTGCACGACGCCCGGCGGCACGGGGCGACGGTGCTGGCGCTGGAAGGCGCGGCGCCGGACACCCCGGGCGGGTCCGCCGGCCCGGGCGACCTGGCCGGGCTGGCACACGGGCGGCTCGCCGTCGGCACGGCCGAGGACGAGCCCTTCGACCTGGCCCAGCACCTGGTCAGCGCCGCCGCCGGGCAGCCGCCCGGGCCGCGCTCGGCGCTGGGGCGGCTGGCCGCGCTCGCCGAGCGGCTCACCGCGGGGCCGACGATCAGCCGCTGGTGACGGCGGGTAGGGCGGCGGACGGGGGCGGCGGCCGGGGCGGCGGCCGGGGCGGCGGCCGGAAAATCCGTTGCGGCGGGGTCCGGCCCCCGCACAGGATGGTCGCTCGTGAACGAAGCCGCCCCGTCCCCGAGCAGTCGGGCGAAGTCCCTGCTGCGCACGGTCACTCCCGACCTGACCCCCTGGCGCTCCTCCCGGGAGTTCCGCCTGCTGTGGCTCTCCGGCTGTGTCACCGGCTTCGGCAGCTTCCTCACCTACGTCGCCGTGCCGATGCAGATCAAGGAGTTGACGGACTCCTCGGTCGCGGTCGGCCTGGTCGGCGCCTTCGAGCTGGTCCCGCTGATCGTCTTCGGCCTCTGGGGCGGCGCCCTCGCCGACGCGCTGGACCGCCGCCGCCTGGTGCTGTTCGCCGAGGCGGGGCTCGGTCTGCTCAGCATCCTGCTGCTGGTCAACGCGCTGCTGCCGACCCCCGTGCTGTGGCCGATCTACCTGGTGGCCGCGCTGGTCGCCGCCGCCGACGGCCTGCAGCGCCCGGCCCTGGACGCGCTCACCCCGCGGATCGTCCCGCACGACCAGCTGACCGCCGCCTTCGCGCTCAACTCCCTCTACCGCAACGCCGCCTCGGTGGCCGGTCCGACCCTGGCCGGCGTCGTGGTCACCTTCGCCGGGGTGCAGACCGCGTACGCCCTGGACGTGGTCACCTTCGCCGCCTCGCTGCTGCTGCTCTCCCGGATCCGGGCGGTGCCGCCGCCCACCGGCGCCGAGAAGCCCTCGGTGCGGGCGGTGCTCACCGGCGTCCGCTACGCGTGGAGCCGCAAGGACCTGCTCGGCACCTACGCGATCGACCTGTGCGCGATGCTGTTCGCCTTCCCGGTGGCGATCTTCCCGTTCCTGGCCGCCGAGCTGGACGCCGGCTGGGCGCTCGGCCCGATGTACGCCGCCTCGGCGGTCGGCGCCCTGCTGGTTTCGGTGACCGGCGGCTGGACGTCCCGGATCCACCGGCACGGCCGGCTGCTGCTGGTCGCGGCGCTCGGCTGGGGCGTGGCGATCGCCCTGGCCGGCCTGTCCGGCTCGGTCTGGCTGGTGCTGCTCTTCCTGGCGCTGGCCGGCGGCGCCGACCAGATCAGCGGGATCGCCCGCTCCACGCTGTGGAACCAGTCGATCCCGGACGCGCTGCGCGGCCGGATGGCCGGTGTCGAGCTGCTCAGCTACTCGGTCGGGCCGCAGCTCGGCCAGGTCCGGGCGGGCGGCATGGCCGGACTGGTCGGCGTCCGGGCCTCGGTGTGGGTCGGCGGCGTGGCCTGTGTGGTGGGCGTGCTCGCGCTGGCCACCGCGTTGCCCCGGTTGCTGTCCTACGACGACCGCACCGATCCGCACGCGGCCGCCGTCCGCGCCGAGCACGAGCGCGCGGCGGCGGAACGGGCGGCGGGGCTCTCCTCGGCCGAGGAGAGCCCCGCCGCCGCCGCCGGCTAGCCGGCCGGGGCTACTCCCCCGCGCCGTCCTGCGGCCGGTCGTTCCACTGGGGGTCGTTCTTCCACTCGCGGTTGCGCAGCTCCGCGGTCTCCAGCGCGTGCGCCGCCTCCTGCTGGGTGGCGTACGGGCCCAGGCGGTCCTTGGCCGGGCACTCCGGCCCCTCCTCGACCTTGCCGTGCTTGATGCAGTAGAACCATTCGCCGGGCCGGCCGGTCGGCTTGTTCCGGCGGAATCCCAGAGCCATGGTGGTCACCTCCGTGTCGGCGGTCGTGCCCCGCCGTGGCGTCGCGTCGTCCCGATCATTCCCCGCCCCGGTGCCGTCCGCACACCCGGTGCCCGCCCCCGGACCGGAGGGCCCGACACTTAGAATCGGCGCCATGGCACTCGTACCCGGCATCCAGTCACCCATCCGCAAGGTCCCGGCGCACATCCCGCGCCCCGAGTACGTCGGGAAGCCCGCGCCGACGCCGTACACCGGGCCCGAGGTGCAGACCGCCGAGACGATCGAGAAGATGCGGATCGCCGGCGGCATCGCCGCCCGGGCGATGGCCGAGGCGGCGAAGCTGATCGCGCCCGGCGTCACCACGGACGCGCTGGACGCGGTCGCGCACGCGTACATGTGCGACCACGGGGCCTACCCGTCCGACCTCGGCTACCGGGGCTTCCCCAAGTCGGTCTGCACCTCGATCAACGAGGTCATCTGCCACGGCATCCCCGACTCGACCGTCCTCCAGGACGGCGACATCGTCAACATCGACGCCACCGCGTACATCCACGGGGTGCACGGCGACCTCAACGCCACCTACCTGGTCGGCGACGTGGACGAGGAGTCCCGGCTGCTGGTCGAGCGGACCAGGGAGTCGCTGGACCGGGCGATCAAGGCGGTCAAGCCGGGCCGCCTGATCAATGTGATCGGACGGGTCATCGAGTCCTACGCGAAGCGCTTCGACTACGGCGTGGTCCGGGACTTCACCGGACACGGCATCAACACGTCGTTCCACTCCGGCCTGATCGTCCCGCACTACGACAGCGAGCGGGCCACCGAGGTCATCAAGCCGGGCATGACCTTCACCATCGAGCCGATGCTCACCCTCGGCACCTACGACTACGAGATCTGGTCGGACGGCTGGACCGTCGTCACCAAGGACCGCAAGCGCACCGCCCAGTTCGAGCACACCCTGGTGGTCACGGCGGACGGCGCGGAGGTCCTCACCCTGCCGTAGGGCCGGGGGGGGACCGGGCCGGCCCACCGGGCCGGCCCGCGTCTGCGCTCGGCCGGTCAGCGGGTCGGCCGATCAGTTGGTCAGCCGGTCAGCCGATCAGCCACTGCTCCTCGGCCACCGCGCCCACCTCGGTGCAGGCGTCGGTCAGCACGTCCAGGACACGCAGCGGGTCCGGCAGCGGCTGCTCAGGACCCCGCAGCCAGCGCACCTCGGAGCCGTCCGGCAGCGCGGCCGGCGGCAGCAGGGTGTACGAGCCGCGGCAGTGCCAACGCAGGCCGGGGTGCTCGGACATGGTGTCGGGGGTGGAGTCCAGGGCGCTCGGCCACCACTCGTCCTCGTCCACCGGGGTGCCCCTGGTGGCGGTGAAGAACAGGTAGCGGTCCTCGCCGACCGCGGCCACCGGGCCCTCGACGCCGAGCGCGGTCAGCCGCTCCAGGGCGAGCCGGCCGGCCTCGGCCGGGACGTCCAGCACGTCGTGGGCGCGGCCGGTGGCGGTGACGAAGTTGGCCAGCGGGTCGCGGGAGAGCCAGCGGGCGAGCTGCTCCGGGTCGGTGGTGGCCTGCGTCTGCCAGGCGAAGGAGACCGGGTGCTGGGCCGGGGCCGGACAGGCCACCCGGTCGCAGGAACAGCGGTACCCGGCCGGATGCGCGGCGGGAGCGAGCGGGAAGCCGGCGCGCACGGCGCCGAGCAGTTGGTCCAGTCTGGCGGCGGGGGTGTCGGGTGCCGCCGACCGGGCCCGCTCACGATCCCGCTTCTGCCACCAGGCCGTCCACCTGCCGCCGGATTCCATCGGGCCCCTTCCGCGCATTGCCGTGCCTGGTGTGACACAGCGTTCGACGTACCACTCCGACGCAACGCACGGCGCCCCCCGCTGCTTCCCCGGGTGGTGCTCGGCACTGCGGTCCCGCGCCCCGCCGACCGGAGCCGGGGTTGCCGGACGGTCGACGCCCGGGGTCACGGTACGGAGTCAAGGCGGCACGACGGCTGCGGCTCGGCGGCCCGGCGGGCACGATGAGATGCGCCTCGCCCGGCCCGTACGGGCCCGCTGACCCGGGTGGACCCCGAGGGCGTAACAGGAAGGATAAGGGTGCGCGGGCCCTTCGGATGACCGGGGGCGGTGCCTCTCCGGTCACACTCCCGGCACCCGGCCCTCACACCGCCTTCGCCGGGACACCTGCGGCGGCCCGGTCCGCCCCCGTTCGCCGGGCCCTCCGCGAACCCCCGCCGGGGTGAGACCCTGGTGGGGTGAAGAGCGCGGACACCGAATTCGTCGGCGGCCCCCTGGACGGCCGGACCCTCCCCATCCCGCTGGGCCCGATGTACGGGGTGCCCAAGAAGTACACCGTGCCGGTCCCTTCGCACAGGGACACCCCGGCGCGCACACTGGTGTACGTCCGGGCCAAGCAGCAGCGGGGCACCCGCTGGTTCTGGCGCTACGAGTACGACGAGGCGGCCACCGCCCGCGCTTCCGGGTGACGGCCGCCTCCCCTCGCGGGAGGACGGCGATGGCGAGAACCGAACGGCACCCGAGGAACCGCTCCCGGTCGGTGGCGCTGCACAATCGACAGGTGGCCGGGGTCACGGCCGGCCTGCTGGTGGCGGTCAGTGTCTACAGCGCGGTGCTCGGCTCCAACGGCTGGCTCTGGTTCGGCTGGGCGGTGCTGCTGCTCGCGTGCGTGGCACTGTTCGCCGTCCGCTCCTGAGCAGCCGCACCGCCCGCACCGGGACCGCGCCCCGGACCGGAACCGGTCAGGCGTCCTCGGCCAGGATCAGGTAGAGCTTCTTGCGGGCCTCGTTGAGCACCTCCAGGCCCTTGGCGCGCTGCGCCTCGGTGCCCGTCGCCATGACCTGGCGGACGGCCTGCTCCACCGCGCCCAGCGCCTGGCCGACCTCCTGGACCGCGGCCCAGTCGACCTCCTGACCGGCCTCCGCCCACGGCTCGTCCGGTCCGGCCTCGGCCTCGGTCCGGCCCGCCTCGGTGAGCTGGACCAGCCGCTTGCCGCCGACCTCCTCCGCCGTGACCAGGCCCTCCTCCTCCAGCAGCTGGAGGGTGGGGTAGACCGAACCGGGACTGGGCCGCCAGGCCCCGCCCGAGCGCTCGGCGATCTCGGCGATCATCTCGTAGCCGTGCATCGGCCGCTCCTTGAGCAGCGCCAGCAGCGAGGCACGCACGTCCCCGCGCCGGGCCCGCCCGCCGCGCCGTCCGCGCACCCACGGCGGCGGCCCGCCGAAGCCGCCCCGGGCCCACGGCGGCCCCGGGCGTCCACCCGGCCCGCCGCCGAAGGGCGGCCCGAAGGGACCGAACGCCCCCCGGCCCTCGTACCTCTCACCGGGCGTACCGGCGAACTCCGGCCCCGGGCGGCAACCGCCGGGACCGCCTTCTCCACGGAATCGTCCTGGGCGCATGGCACCCACCTCCAGTTCGGACCGCTCGGACGCGGCCCCGTCGCGACGATCGTCAGACGATCGTTCGGGACAGTCGAGTTACTGTCTCGATAACTCGACGATATATCGCTGACTGTCGACCGTCAACGCTTTCCGATACACCTTCCGACACTGCCGCCCCCTCGGCCGCTACGGTGCGTGCATGGCCGGAGAACGAGACCTCGCAACGCTGCTGCGCGACCTGCGCCCCGTGCTCAACCCGGGGCGGTACGTCTACTGCACGCTCCCCACCAAGGTGCCCGCCGGACTGCGGCCGGTCGCCACCGTCGCCGAACCCGAGGGGGTGACCGTGGTGGTGGCCCAGGAGGAGGCGGACGCACTGGGCCTGCGCTACGAGTACGTGGCCGCCTGGATCACCCTGCGGGTCCACTCCGCCCTGGAGGCCGTCGGCCTGACCGCCGCCGTCGCGACCCGGCTCGCCGAGGAGGGGCTCAGCTGCAACGTGGTGGCCGGCTACCACCACGACCACCTGTTCGTCGCCGCCGCCGACGCCGAACGCGTCCTCGCCGCCCTGGAGAAGCTCTCCGACCGCTCCACGTGACCGGGTGGCTCCACCGGGTGGCCGCCCGCCGGGGGCGCTCGGACACTGGGAAGGGCCGGGCAGCCGCCCGGCCCCGCCGTCCGCCCCACCCGCCCGGAAGGAAGTGCGCCGCCATGGCCACCTGCGTCACCTGCGGCAACGACTACTGGCTCGCCTTCGAGATCAAGACCGTCACCGGCGACGTCTACACCTTCGACAGCTTCGAGTGCGCCATGGAGAAGCTCGCCCCGCGCTGCGAGCAGTGCAGCGTCCGGATCGTCGGCCACGGTGTCGAGGTCGCCGGGATGTTCTTCTGCTGCGCCCACTGCGCCCGCGTCAACGGCGGCCTCGGCGATCAGATCCGCGACGCCGTCGGCACCCACCCGGGCTGATCCCCCGTCCGCCCCGGGAACGCCGAAGGCCCCCCGGCCTGCTGTTTCGCAGATCGGGGGGCCTTCGTGGACGTCAGGGGCGGAAGAGTCGGCCTGTACGCCGGGTTCTGTCTCCCGGGCCGCTCGCGCGGGCCGGGGAGGCGGTCATCCATCTAGGGCTGCCGTTGCCGACAGCCTCGTGCGGTCCACCCGCGGACTCGGGCGAGCAGCCCTCAAGCATCCGCGCACGGCGCCCTGGGGCGCCGATCTTGACCTTGCTCCAGGTGGGGTTTACCTAGCCGTCCGAGTCACCCCGGTCGCTGGTGGTCTCTTACACCACCGTTTCACCCTTACCCGTCGCCGAAGCGGCGGGCGGTCTGTTTTCTGTGGCACTGTCCCGCGGGTCACCCCGGGTGGGCGTTACCCACCACCCTGCTCTGTGGAGCCCGGACGTTCCTCGGCGGGTCCTGGGACCCGTCGCGACCGCCCGGCCGACTCTTCCGCCGTAGGGGTCATGGTAGCCGCTCGGGCGGGGCCTCCCGTACTCCGGGGCGGGCCGGCGGCGGCTCCGCGCCGAGGTGGGCGGCCACCCGGGCCGCGGTGGCGGTGCCCCAGGCGGAGGTGGTGACCAGGCCGAGCAGCAGGATCGTCGCGCCGAGCCCCACCAGGATCCACCAGCCGGCGTGGGTCGCCGGGGCGAAGCCGGTGAGCACCGGGCCGACCACGGCCGAGGCGACCACGGTGCCGATCACCGCGACGCCGAGCGACTGGCCGACCTGGCGGCTGGTCGAGGCAACGGCCGCCGCCACCCCGGCCTGGGCCCTCGGCATGCCGGACACGGCGGAGTTGGTGATCGGCGCGTTGACGAAGCCGAAGCCGAAGCCGAACAGCCCGTACGCGGCCAGCAGCAGCGCCGGCGGGGAGTCCGCCGCCAGCCTGGTCAGCAGCAGACCGCTGCCGACCAGGCCGAGACCGGCCAGCACCAGCGGCAGCCGGGGGCCCCTGGCGCCGACGATCCGGCCCGACAGCGGCGCGCAGACCAGCATCATCACGGCCATCGGCAGCGTCCACAGACCGGCTTCCATCGGGCTGTACCCGCGGACGTCCTGGAGGTAGATGGTGTTGAGGAAGAGGAACCCGCCGAGCGAGGCGAACGCGCAGACGGCGGTCAGGGTGGCCCCGGTGAACGGCGCGCTGCGGAAGAACCTCGGGTCCACCAGCGGCTCGGCGACCCGCCGCTCCCAGAGCGGGAAGGCCACCAGCGCGGCGAGCGCCGCCACGGCCAGGCCGAGGATCAGCGGGGAGGTCCAGCCGTGCTCCGGGCCCTCGATGATCGCGGCGGTGCCGCAGCCGAGCAGCACCACCATCAGCAGCTGCCCCACCGGGTCCAGCCGGCGGGCCCGCGGCGCACGCGACTCGGGGACGTAGCGGGCGGTCAGCAGACAGGCCAGCAGTCCGACCGGGACGTTGATCAGGAAGATCGCCGGCCAGCCGGCAGCATGCACCAGGAAGCCGCCGAGCAGCGGCCCGAGCGCCATCGAGATGCCGACCACCCCGCCCCAGACGCCGATCGCCCGCGCCCGCTCGCGGGGCTCGGTGAAGGTGTTGGTGATGATCGACATCGCCACCGGGTTGAGCATCGAACCGCCCACCGCCTGCACCGCCCGGAACAGCACCAGCCACCCCAGGCTCGGCGCCAGGCTGCAGAGCAGCGAGCCGAGCACGAAGACCACCAGGCCGGTCTGGAACACCCGGCGGCGGCCGAAGCGGTCGGCGAGCGAGCCGAACAGCATCAGCAGCGAGGCCAGCACCAGGGTGTAGGCGTCGATGATCCACTGCAGGCCGGAGGCGGGGGCGTCCAGGTCCTTCTGGATCTCCGGGAGGGCGATGTTCACCACGGTGTTGTCGAGCCCGACGATGAACAGGCTCATGCAGCAGATCGCCAGGACGAGCTGTCGGCGGCGCCGGCCGGGGTCGGCGACGGGCGGCGGACTCATGAAGGTCGCATCGGGCACGGGTCGATCCTCCCACCAGGACCCGGCTCAGACGGCGGCGAAGCGGACCGTCCGGGTGGTGGGGTCCGCGACGGTGAGCCGGGCGGAGATCCGGCCGCCGAGCGGCAGGGCGGTGCCGGGCGACTCCCCGTCGGCCCCCTCGCCGGGCCCCGTCCCCGCCCGGTCGCAGCGGGCCCGGACGGCCGGCTCGCGGAGCTGGACGGTGCCCCGGCCCGGCCGCTTCCCGTCCACGTCGATGACCACCGCCGGGAAGTCCTCGCCCACCCGGCCGGACAGCACCTCCGCCTCCACCAGGTCCATGCAGGCCCGTTCGACCTCGCCCGCCCGGCGGTCCCCGGCCGTCATCAGCGCGGCCACGTCCACCAGCGCCTCGCGCGCCCAGTCCGGCGGCTCCTCCCCCGCCGCGACCGCCGCGCAGACCTCCTGGGCGAACCGGTCCCCCAGCCGGCGCAGCGGCGCGGTGCAGTGCGCGTACGGCGCGGCCAGCGCGGCGTGTCCGGGGTCGGCGGGCGCGGGCCGGCCCCGGGCGGCGTCGAAGGCCCGGTAGCCGGCGCCCCGCAGCAGGCCGGTGCACTCGTTCAGGAAGGCGGCGTGCAGCGGGCGGTCCGGGTCCAGCGAACGGACCAGGTCCGGGTACGGCAGGCCGTCGGGCCAGTCGATGTCCAGCGCGCGGGCGGTGCGGCGCAGCCGCTCGTACGCGTCGGGCGGCGCGGCGGGCAGGGTGCGGAGCAGGCCGACCCCGGCGTCCAGCATCAGCTCGGCCGCGGCCATGCCGGTGAGCAGCGAGATCTGGGCGTTCCAGCCGTCGGCGGGGGTGGGCGCGCGGTAGCCGAGGACGTAGCCGCGCGGGGTCTCCTCGATCTCCTGCTCGGGCACGGGAAGGCTGACCCCGCCGCGCTCGCGCTCCTGTTCCTCGCGCAGCCGGCCGACGGTGGCGAGCAGGACGAGCTGCTCGTCGGCGCCGCCGGCGTCCACGGCGCGCTGGACGGCCGCGTAGTCGAGCCGGCGGTGCGAGCGGACCACGGCGCGCCGCAGGTCGGCGAGGACGACGGCGCCGTCCTCGTCCAGGTCGAGCTGCCAGAGCAGCGCGGGGCGGGGTTCGCCGGGCAGCAGGCTGGCCGCGTCCTCGGAGAGCCGGGTCGGGTGCAGCGCCACCGGCCGGTCGGGGAAGTACAGCGTCTGCACCCGGCGGCGGGCCTCCTGGTCGATCGCCCCGCCGGGGCGGACGAAGGCGGCGACGTCGGCGATGGCGTAGTGCACCCGGTAGCCGCCGCCGGGGCGGTGGGCGAGGTGCATCGCCTGGTCGAGGTCGCGGGAGCCGGGCGGGTCGACGGTGAACAGCGGCAGCTCGGTGGCGTCGTGGTCGGGCAGCCGGGGTGCCTCGGCGGCCCGCTCGGCCTCCGCCAGTGCCGCCTCGGGCCATTCGGTGCGGATCTCCAGAGCGGCCCGCAGCTCGGCCAGTTCGGCATTGATCCGGGCGGAGTCGGCGGCCTTGACGCGCAGTTTTCGGCGGGGCATGGGGGCAGCGTAGGGCCGGGCGGGTGGTTCCGGCCGGAGGTCGGCGGCGGGCGGCGCGCCGACGTCGGGGCGGCGCGGCCGGGGCCGGACCGGGCGGGGCGTCGGCGTAAGAGGTCGTAGCGTGGGAGGCGCTGATGATCGACGGCGAAGGGGGAACGGGCGATGCGAGCGGTACGGGCCGTGGGGACGGCGGTGGCCGGGGTGCTGGCGGGAACGGGGGCGCTGCACGCGCTGTGGACGGTGACGCCGTGGCCGTTGCGGACTCCGGAGGAGTTCGCGGACACCGTGGTCGGCACCGGCGACGGGGTGCCCCCGGCGGCGGCGTGCGCGGCGGTGGCGGGGCTGCTCGGTGCGGCCGCCTACCTGGTGGCCGCGGAGGCCGGGGCGGCGCCGGCGGTCGGGCCGGCGCGGCTGCGCCGGGCGGGGGTGTGGACGGTGTCGGCGGTGCTGCTGACCCGCGGTGCGGGCGGGCTGACGCTGGTCGGCGGCGAGCGGGCTCTGCGCTCGGAGCGGTTCCGGCGGCTCGACGCCCGGTACTACTCGCCGCTCTGCCTGGCGCTCGGCACCGGGGCGGCGGTGGTCGCGGCGGCCGGCACGGGTTACCGGGAGCCGGGGCCGGTTGCGTAGGGTGGCCGGGTCCGTCGCCACAAAGTGTTGAGGAGTCCGCCGTGCTGGTCCTGTTGCCGCCCTCGGAGGGGAAGGCCGCGTCCGGGGACGGCGTGCCGGTGGCGCTCGACGGACTGTCGCTGTCCGGGCTGACGGCGGCCCGGGCCCGGGTGCTGGAGACGCTGGTCGGACTCTGCCGGGGCGACGAGGACGCCGCCGCCGAGGTGCTGGGGCTGAGCCCCGGGCTGCGCGGCGAGGTGGCGCGCAACGCGGGCCTGCCGACGGCGGGGGCCTTCCCGGCCGGGGAGGTGTACACCGGTGTGCTCTTCGACAACCTCGGGCTGGCGACGCTCGACGAGGCCGCGTACGACCGGGCCGTGCGGACGCTGCTGGTCTTCTCCGGGCTCTGGGGCGCCGTACGGATCGACGACCGGATCCCGCCCTACCGCTGCTCGATGGGCGTGAAACTCCCCGGACTGGGGGCGCTCGGAGCGTACTGGCGGAGCGCGATGGCGCCCGTGCTGCCGGAGGTCGCCGACGGGCTGGTGCTGGACCTGCGCTCCTCCGCGTACGCGGCCGCCTGGAAGCCCGCCGGCGAGCTCGTAGCCCGGACGGCGACCGTGCGGGTGCTGCAGGAGCGCGACGGCCGGCGCACGGTGGTGAGCCACTTCAACAAGGCCACCAAGGGCCGCCTGGTCCGTGACCTGCTGGTCGCGGGCGCCGAGCCCAAGACGCCCGGCGAGCTGCTGGACGCGCTGCTGGGGCTCGGCCACCGGGTGGAGGTCGCCGCCGAGGGCACCGCGCGCAAGCCGTGGCAGCTGGACGTGGTGGTCACCGAGGTGCACTGAGTCCCGAGGCGCGCCGGGGCCGGTCGGACGGGATCCGACCGGCCCCGGCGTCCGTCAGCGCAGGTGCCCGGTGTCGTTGAGCAGCCGCAGCGAGGCGTTGCCGTCCGCGTAGTACTGGACGGCGCAGATCGAGGCGGCGGACAGCTCCATCCGGTACAGCGAGTCCGGCGGGGCGCCGAGCGCCAGCCGGACCAGCGTCTTGATCGGGCTGACGTGCGAGACCACCAGCACGGTCTTCCCGGGGTAGCGGGCGAGGACCTTGTCCCGGGCCACCCCGACCCGGTGGGTGAGGGTGGTGAAGCTCTCGCCCCCGCCGGTCGGCCTGGCCCTGGCGGAGCCGAGCCAGGCGGCGAGGTCCTCCGGGTGCCGCTCCTGGACCTCGCCGAAGGTCAGCCCCTCCCAGGCCCCGAAGTCGACCTCGCGCAGCCCCTCCTCGTACCGGACCTCCAGGCCCAGCCGGGCGGCCACGGTCTCGGCGGTCTGCCGGGTGCGCAGCATCGGCGAGGCCACCACGGCCTGGACCGAACCGCGCGCGGCGAGCGCCTCGGCGGCCCGCTCGGCCTGCCAGCGGCCCTTCTCGGACAGCTCCGGGTCGGTGCCGCCGCTGCCGGAGAACCGCTTCTCCGGGGTGAGGTGGGTCTCGCCGTGCCGGAGCAGGACGAAGGTGGTCGGGGTGCCGAGGTCGGCGGGCGCCGCCCAGCCGGCCTTGGGCGCGGCGGTCTCCAGCGGCGGTTCGGGCTCGTCGACAACGGCGGCGGCCTTGGGGGCCCTGGGCTCCCACTGGCGGCCCGCCTTGCCCGCGTCCATCGCCTCGTTGGCCAGCCGGTCGGCGTCCTTGTTCCGCTCGCGCGGGATCCAGGTGTACGCCACCTGCGCGCGCGGGAAGACCTCACGCGCCTCGGCCGCGAGCGGCTGCATGTCCGGGTGCTTGATCTTCCACCGGCCGGACATCTGCTCGACGACCAGCTTGGAGTCCATCCGGACGTCCACCGAGGCGGCCGGGTCGATCGCCCGGGCCGCCCTCAGGCCGGCGATCAGGCCCTTGTACTCGGCGACGTTGTTGGTCGCGTGGCCGATGAACTCCGCAGCCTCGGCGATGATCTGTCCGGTGTCGCCGTCCCGGACCACCGCGCCGTAGCCGGCCGGCCCCGGGTTGCCCCGGGAACCGCCGTCCGCCTCGACGACGAACCTGCGCACGGCCACCGGGTCAGACGCCCGAATCGGCGGTGCGGACCAGGATCCGGGAGCAGTTCTCGCAGCGGACCACCTTGTCGGCCGGCTCGGCCTTGATGGAGTTCAGCTCGGTGATCGAGAACTCGGTGCGGCAGCCCTCGCAGCGGCGCTGGAACAGGCGGGCCGCGCCGACGCCGCCCTGCGTCTCGCGCAGCTTGGCGTAGACCTTCATCAGGTCGGCCGGGACGACGGCGGCGACGGCCTCGCGGTCGCGGCGGACCTTCTCCACCTCGGCGTCGATCTCGGCGTACGCGGCGTCCCGGCGGCCCTCGGCCTCGGTCAGCACGACGGTGGAGTGCTCCAGGCGCGCGGTCAGCTCGGTGACCCGGGTCTGGGCGGACTCCAGCCGCTCCATGATCTCCAGCACGACGTCCTCGAGGTCGCCCTGGCGCTTGGCCAGCGAGCCGATCTCGTGCTGGAGGTTCTCCAGGTCCTTCGGCGAGGTGATCGCGCCGGAGTCCAGGCGCTGCTGGTTGCGGGCGGCCCGGGAGCGGACCTGCTCCACGTCCTGCTCGGCCTTGGTCAGCTCACGGGTGGTGTCGCCGTGCTGGGCCTGGGCGGCGACCACCAGGTCCTTCAGCGCGGTGTGGTCGGCGTTGACCTTGTCGATCTCGGCGTGCTCCGGCAGGCTGCGCCGCCGGTGGGCCAGCTGGTCGAGCTTGGAGTCGAAGGCCTGGAGGTCGAGCAGGCGGATCTGGTCGGCGGGCGCGGCGTTCAAGCGGAGAGCTCCTGTGAATCGGGTCAGGCGGGGAAGGACATGGGGGCGTGCGCGGTCCACGGGTCGGTGACCGTACGGGAGACCCTGGTCTCCACGGTCCACCCGCGCTTCTCGGCGGTACCGAGCAGCGCCCGCTCGGCCAGCGGCAGCCAGGGCCACTCGGTGGCCCAGTGCGCGGCGTCGACCAGGGCGACCGGCGCCGCCTCGGCGGCCTCGGAGGCCGGGTGGTGGCGCAGGTCGGCGGTCAGGTAGGCGTCGACGCCCGCCGCGCGCACCTCGGCGAACAGGCTGTCGCCCGATCCGCCGCACACCGCGACCCGGCTGATCAGCCGGTTCGGGTCACCGGAGACCCGGACACCGGCGGCGGTGGCCGGCAGGCCGGCGGCGACCCGCGCGGCGAACGCGGCCAGCGGCAGCGGGGGCTCCAGCAGGCCGACCCGCCCGGTGCCGCGCCGGCCCAGCGGGTCGGTCGGGTCCGGGACCAGCGGGCCGGTCACGGTCACGCCGACCGCCTCGGCGAGCGCGTCCGAGACACCCGGGTCGGCGTGGTCGGCATTGGTGTGGGCCACGTGCAGGGCGATCCCGGCGCGGATCAGGGTGTGCACGACCCGGCCCTTGAAGGTGGTGGCGGCCACGGTGGTGGTGCCGCGCAGGTACAGCGGGTGGTGGGTGACCACCAGGTCCGCCCCCCACTCGACGGCCTCCTCGACGACCGCCTGCACGGGGTCGACGGCGAACAGCACGCGGCGGACCTCGGCCTGAGGGTCTCCGCAGACCAGGCCGACGGCGTCCCAGGACTCCGCCCACTGCGGCGGGTACAGCTCTTCGAGGGCGGTGATGACGTCGGACAGTTTCGGCACCTGTCGAGACTACCGTGCGCACGGGGGGAGCCGTCCGCCCGCCCGGCCGCCCGGTGGGCGGCCCCGCCGGGGGCGCGCGCGCGTCAACCCGGGGCGCGGGTGCCCTCGGGCGGGCGGCGGCCCCGTTCGACCGGCGCCCGGGCCCGGTTCGCACCGGGTGACCGGGCGGGCCTCGCGCACACCCCGCGGTTCGCACGAATTCGAAACGGCGCCCGGATCACCCTTACGAGTGAAGTGACCGGCTTCGGATTGAGCATCCCTCGCTACCGAAAGTAACTTCACTTCTGCGAAAGGGAGTTGTCCCGGCCATGGGAGTCGCCCCGGCCAGGGCGCCGGGAGGGCGGTCCGCCGGAGGCGCGGTCCCGGGTGCGCAGAACGGGCCGGATGCGGCCGGGGCGGTGCGGACCGCCACCGGGGCGGCGGACCCGGGCCTTCCGAGGAACCGATTTCAGGCCGTGGCCGCGCGCCCGGTGCCGGAGCAGCGGGCACCGGGACGGGCGCGTCGGCACCCGACGAAGGGATGTGGTGGCGGATGCGGGCGGACACATCGCTGCGGACGGCCGGTGGCACGGATCCGGCGGGCGACGCTCCGGCAGGCGACGCTCCGGCGGACGGCAGGCCGGACCCGGACGGCGGGTGGCCCGGGATGACGCGGACCGCCCTCGCCGCCGGGGTCCCGCCGGTCGACGGGCGGGAAGGCCGGGACGGACAGGACGGACAGGACGGACAGGACCGGCGGGTCGGCTGGCGGGTGGACGTCGAGGGCTTCTGGTCCACGGCCAGGCCGACCCCGGGCGAACTCCCCGACGAGGGCTGGAAGCTCCACGTCAGCGCCGCCTCGACGGTCGGCGGCGCGGTGCTCGCGGCCGTCGCCGAAGTACTCGCCGAGGACCCGTGCGCGTTCCGGTTCGCGACCGGACCGGCCCAGCTGCACGAGCTCAACTCGCGCCACAGCGAACAGGGTTCGGCCGGCAAGTTCATCACCGTCTACCCGGTCGGCGAACCGCAGTTCCGGCGGCTGGCCGCCGCGCTGCACCGCGCCACCGACGGCCTGCCCGGGCCCGCGGTGCTCTCCGACCGCCCGTACCGGCCCGGAAGTCTCGTCCACTACCGGTACGGCGCGATCGCGGCCCGGGCCGAGCTGGGCAACGACGGCGGGTACCGGTCGATGCTGCGCGGGCCGGACGGCGAGCGGGTCGAGGACGTGCGCGGGGCCTCGTACCGGATCCCGCCGTGGGCCCGGGATCCGCTGGCCGCCGAGGGACAGCAGGCGTTCGACGGGCCGCGGGCCGCCCCGGCCCCGCTCGGCCCGACCCCGCCCGGTACGCCCGGCGCCGCCGGTTCCCCCGGACCCGGGTACCGGCCGGGCGTCGGCCGGCCCGCGCCCCGGCGGCGCGGCAGCGGCGGGGTCCTGCTCGCCGGACGCTACGTGGTCACCGGGGCGATCCGGCACGGCGCCAAGGGCGGCGTCTTCCTCGGCCGCGACACCGACGGCGGCGCCGAGGTCGTGGTCAAGCAGGCCCGCGCGCACATCGAGATGGACCCCGCCGGCACCGACGCCCGCGCCGCCCTGCGGCACGAGGCCGCGCTGCTCACCCGGCTGGAGGGCCTGGGGCTGGCCCCGAGACCGGTCGAACTCGTCGAACAGGACGACTCGCTCTTCCTGGTGCAGGAACGAATCGCCGGACAGCCGCTCGGCAGCTGGGTCGCGGCCCGACTGCGCCGCGACGGCAGCCCCGACGTCGACTGGGCCGAGGCCGGACCGATGGCCCACATCCTGCTCGACCTCGTCGAGCGGGTGCACGAGCAGGGGCTGGTGCTGCGCGACCTCTCCCCCGGCCATGTGCTCGTCCAGCCGGACGGCTCGCTGCGGCTGGTGGACCTGGAACTGGCCGCCGAGGCCGGCAGCAGTGCCGGCCCGGCCGGCGTGCCCGGCTACCGTGCCCCCGAGCAGGGGCCGGGGCGGCTCGCCCTGGTCACCGCCGCCGGGGCCCCGGCGGCGGTGCGGCGCGGCGGGGGGTTCGCCGGCCTGACGGCGGGCCGCGGCGGCGACGGCACCCGCACCGCCGAACCGGAGGCGGACCTCTTCGCGCTGGGCGGGCTGTTCTTCCTGCTCGCCACCGGGCACGACCCGCTGCTGCCCGAGGACCTGCCGCACGCCCGCCCGGTCGCCGACCGGCTCGGCCGCTGGCTCGCCCTCGCCGCCCGCTGCGGCACCACCGCGCGCCGACTGGCCCCGGCCGTGCTCGGCCTGCGCGCCGAGGACCCGCGCCACCGCTGGCACCCGGCCCTGGTCCGGGAGTCCCTCGCGGCCGACGGCCACGCCCCGTTCCGGGCCGACCGCCCGTCCGGCCCGGACCGCCCCGCACCGGTGCGGGACCCCGAGCAGCTCGACGGACCCGGGCCGGCCGGGGCCGACAGCGACACGGACCGCGCCGAGCCCGGCGGGGCGTTCTGGCACACCGAACCGGCCACGACGCCGGACCGGCCGGGGCCGACCCCGGCCGCCGCCACCCGCGTCGACGGCCGCAGCCACGGCCACGGCGGGAGCGACACCGCGGTCCTCGACCGGGTGCTGCACGACGGACTGCGGCACATCGCCGCCACCGCCGCACCCTCGCGCCGGGACCGGCTGTGGCCCGTGGTGCAGGCCGGCGAACGCGCGGACCCCTGCAATGTCCAGCACGGCGCGGCCGGCGTCCTGGCCGTCCTCGCCCGGGCGGCCGCGACCACCGGGCTGCCCGAGGACGTCCGGGCCACCGCCCGGGCCACCGCCCGGACCGCCGCCGACTGGATCGAGCGCCGCTGCGCCGCCGAACCGGTGGTCCTGCCCGGGCTGCACTTCGGACGCTCCGGCGCCGCCTGGGCACTGCTGGACGCCGCCCGCGCCCTGGACGACCGGGCACTCGCCCGGCGGGCGGCCGAGCTGGCCGAGCGGATAGCCGTCGAGTGGCCGAACCCGGACGTCTGCCACGGCGCGGCCGGCGCCGGCTTCCTGCAACTCCGCTGCGCCGCCGAGGACCTGCCCGGATCCCCCGATGCCGACGGGGCGGCCGGGGCGGCGGAGTTCCTCGCCCGGGCGTCGCGGTGCGGCCACGGCCTCCTCGCCGCCGCCCGCCAGGCTCCCTACGGCGCGGTGTGGCCGGTGCCGCAGGACTTCGACTCCGCGCTCGCCGGGATCACCCACCTCGGGTTCGCGCACGGGGTCGCGGGCGTCGGCGCCTTCCTGCTGGCGGCGGCCCGGGCCACCGGGGACGCAGCGCTGCTCGCCGGCGCCGTCGAGGCCGGCCGCACCCTCGCCGCCACCGCCCGCCTCGACCCGCCGGCCGCCCCGGGCCCGGCCGACGACGGCGCCTCCCCCGCCGCCCGGTGGCCGCGGAGCGCCGAGGACCCCGCGCACGTCCGCCTGACCCACTGGTGCAACGGCTCCTCCGGCGCCGGCACCTTCCTGCTGCGGCTCTGGCGCGCCACCGGCGACGCCGACGCGCACCGGCTGGCCCTGGCCGCCGGGCGGGCGGTGACCGCCGGACGCTGGCACAGCGGTGTCTGCGCCTGCCACGGCCTGGCCGGGGACGGCGAGTTCCTGCTCGACCTCGCCGAGGCCACCGGCGATCCGGGCTTCCGCTCCGCCGCCGTCGAGTCGGGCCTGCTGATCGCCGCCCGCGCGGCCCTGCGCGACGGGCTGCTGGTGCTGCCGGACGAGACCGGCACCGGGTGCGCGCCCGCGTACGGCACCGGGACGGCGGGGGCACTGGCCTTCCTGCTGCGGCTGCGGCACGGCGGTCCGCGGCTCTGGGTGGACCCGGCCCCCTTCGACACACCCTCCGACAGACCCTTCGACCCACCGCTCGGTACGCCGTCCGGGCGGACCGGCCCCGATCCGGCCGGGCAGGTGGATTCATGGACGTGACCACCCGGGCCGGGACCCAGGCCCTGCGCCGGCTCGGCTTCACCTTCTCCGCCGACGGCAGCCACGCCGCCTGCCTGGCCTCCGCCGCCGACGGCGGCTGGTACGCCGAGAGCTGGCACCTCCCCGCCCGGGGCCCCGCCCTGCCGACCGGGCTCCCGCTGCCCGGCCACCGCTCCGAGGACCTCCGCTCGCAGCTGGTCGCCCTGCCGGACGGCTCGGTGCTGGTCCGCCGTTCCGACGGCGACCGGCACGACCTGGTGACGCTCTCCGCCGCCACCGACCAGTACGGCCGGGCCGTCACCGCCGAACGGCCGCTGGCCACCCTGCGGATGCCCGGACTCCGGCTGCTGCCGCTCCCGGCGGGCGCGGCGTCCGGCCCCCGCGCCCCGGTCGCCCTCGCCCTGGGCAGCGACACCCGGCCGGGCACCACGGTCTGGCTGGTCCGGGCCGACGGCTCGCCGCCGCACCAGATCGCCGAGATCCCGGGCCTGCACGGCGGTGGCGTCTGGCTGGACCACGCCGGCGCGCTGCTGGCCCTCGACCGGGTGGGCGACGGCCTGGTCCGCACCGTGGTGCTCGACCTGCGCACCGGCGCCGTCACCCCGCTGCTGGAGATCGGCGAGCACAGCAACGACCGGCTGCTGCTGTTCGACCCGGACAGCCGGTTCGCCATGGTGCGCAGCGACGCGCCCGGCACCGACCGGATCGGCTGGGGCGTGCCCGGCGGCGGCGAGCCGCTGCGGTTCCCCGAAGTCCTGCACGTCGCGGGCATGTTCCTGCGGCCGGTCGCGCTGCGTCCGGCCGCCGACGGACCCCGGGTCGCGGTGCAGATCGACCACGGCGCGGGCTGCTCGCTCGCCCTGTGGCGGCCCGCCCTCGGCCGGCTGGACCCGCTGCCGGTCCCGCCCGGGCGGCTCGGCGCGGTAGGCCACTGGTCGGCGGACGGGCTGCGGCTGCCGTACTCGGCGCCGGACCACCCGGCCGCGCTCGCCACCCTGGACGTGGACGCGCTGCTGACCCAGGGCCCGGTCGCCACTACCTCGGGGCCGGTGCCGCTGCCGCTCCAACTGGCGCCGCTGGGCTCGGGGTTGCCGGGCCCGTGGCGGGACACCGTGCTGCCCTGGCAGCCCGGCACCACCAGGAGCCGCCCCGGCACGACGCTGCGCGGCTGGCGGCTGGACGGTTCCGCCGAGCCCGGCGACGGCGGCCGCTGGCATCCTGCCCAGAGCCTCGAACTCTCCGGCCCGGCAGGCCCGTTGGAGGCGGTGGTGTACGGCGGGGACGCCTGGCTGAGCAGCCCCCAGCTGGTGCTCGCCCTGCACGGCGGCCCGGCGGACGCCTGGCGGCTGGAGTTCGACCCGGCACTGCAGCGGATGGCCGGCGAGGGCTTGGCCGTGCTCGCCCCGAACCAGCGCGGCTCCACGGGCTACGGGGTGGCGCACGCGCTGGCGATCCGGGGCGCCTGGGGCGGGCCCGATCTCGACGACGTCCTGCACCTGCTGGAGGGCATCGCCGGCCAGCGGGCCGCGCTCGGACTGGAGCCGCCGGCCCTGTTCGGCGTCAGCTACGGCGCCTTCCTCGCGCTGCTGGCGGCGGCCCACGCACCGGCCGAGCAGGTGGCGCGCTGCGCGGTGGTCGCGCCGTTCCTGTCCGGCGCCCGACTGCTCGCCGAAGCCTCCGACCCGGTCCGGGCGCTGACCACCCGGCTGGGCGGCGGGGAGCCGATCGCGGACGCCCGCGGACCGCGCGACGTGCTGCAGCTCGCGCACCGGATCGGCGCGCCGCTGCTGGTGGTGCACGGCGACCGGGACGAGGTGGTACCGGTGAGCCAGTCCCGTGCGCTGCGGCACGAGTTGCTGCGGATCGGGCGCACCGAGGGCGCCGACTTCCGCTACATCGAGGCGGCGGGCGCCGGGCACGAGGTGCTGGCCGAGGAGGGCGGCGCGGTGCTGCACGAACTGCTCGCGGGCTTCCTGCGCACCGGCCGCCCGGCCTAGGGCGTTTCCCAGGGGCTGCCGGGGCGGTGGTGCTGCTCCACCATCGTCCGGACCGGTGGTGGCAGCCAGTCGTCGTTCCCGATCCGGTCTCCGGAGAGCTGCCGCAGAACCTCGTACGCGGTGGGCCGGCGCCCGGGGTCGCGGTCCAGGCACCGGGCCACGACCGCCGCCAGGTGTGCGGGAAGCATGCCCAGGGCGGATTCCAGCGGCACCCCCGGGGCGAACGGAGCCGCCCCACCGGCGTGGCACAGCACCATCCCGAACGCGTACAGATCGACGGCGGGGGTCACCGGTGCACCGGTGAACTGTTCCGGGGCGACGAAGCCGGCCGTGCCGACGACGAATCCGGTGGAGGTGAGCCGGGTGTCGTCGGCGACCTGGGCGATGCCGAAGTCGATCAGCCGCGGGCCGGTGCCGGAGACGACGACATTGCCCGGCTTGAGGTCGCGGTGGGTCACACCGCAGCGGTGGATCTCCTCCAGCGCCTCGGCGATCCCGGCCGCGAGCGCGTGCAGCGTGCGCGCCGGTACCGGCCCGTGCCGGCGGAGGACCTCCTGCAGCGACGGGCCGGGGATGTACTCGGTGGCCAGCCAGGGTGGGTCGCCGTACGGATCCGCGTCGACCACGGGCGCGGTGTGGAAGCCGCCGACCTTGCGCGCGGCCTCGATCTCACGGGCGAAGCGGCGACGGAAGGACGGGTCCGCGGCGAGCTCCGGGTTCACCACCTTCACTGCGACCGGGCGGCCGCCCGGGGTCAGGCCCAGGTAGACCGTCCCCATGCCGCCCCGCCCCAACTCGCCGGTCAGGCGGAAGCGGCCGAGGCTGCCGAGGTCTCCGAGGTCGCCGAGCGCGGGAACGGTCGGGGGGTACGCGTCGGCGGGCGGCGGCGGGGTGGCCCGGTGGACGGGTGACGCACCGCCGGGTGACACAACACCCGGTGACACAACACCGAACGACGCACCGCCGGGCAGGGGCCCGCCCGGCGCCGCGGGTGGGCCGACGGGGTTCCGTCCGACCGGGCGTCGGCGGGCCCGCCAACGCCCCACCGACCTGACCAGCACGACGAACAGCGTCGCGACGAACACGACCGCCAGAATCAACACCGGCTCCATCCGGCCCCCGCCCTCGCTGGTGTCCGGGCCGCCCCGTCCCCGTGCCGCGGCCCCTGGGCGGAGTCTCCCAGATCCGCCCGCCCGGCGGGAGCGAATGCGCCACGGGGGAGCGCCCGTTGGGTGCCCCGGGCCGCCGAAACAGGTCGGACCGGCAGCCGGGTCGTACGAACCGTCGGGCCGTACGGGGCAGGGTCGTTCGGGGCGCGGGCGCCGTGATCCCGGGAGCACCCCGTCCGCCCCGCCGGTTAGGGTGGCGGCCGCGCCCCGGCCGGGTCCAGTGGTACCGGCCGAAGGCCGGACGACCCGCACCCTCGCACGGAAGCACGGACAGACGATCTTGATCTCCGACACCCTCACCGACACCGACGGGACCACGACCGAGGACACCGCGGCGGCCGGTCGCCACCGCGGCCGCTCCGCCGCCGACGACAGCCCCGAGGCGGACCCGCACGGCCGCCATCGCGCAGCCTCGGCCGACCTGGGCTGACCCGGTCGCGGTGGGTCCGGCCCGGCGAGGTGCCGCGGCCGGACCCACCGCCCGGCGCCGACCCGGCAGCCCTCAGCCCGGCAGTACGACCGTCCGCAGTGCCTCGCCGCTCCGCATCTGCGCCAGCGCCTCGTTGACCTCCGCCAGCGCGACCCGGTGCGTGACCATCCCCGCCAGGTCGATCCGGCCGGCCCGCCACAGCTCCACCACCAGCGCGACGGTGCCCGACAGCGGGGCGCCGCCGTACAGCGAGGGCAGCAGCCGCTTCTCGTTGAAGAACAGCTCCCCCATCCCGAACTGCACGTGGTCGTCCTGCGCCCCCGCGCCGATCACCACCACCGCGCCGCCGCGCCGGGCCGCGTCGTACGCCGCCCGGACGGTGGCCGAGCGGCCGACCGCCTCGAAGACGTAGTCGAAGCCGCCGCCCGGCAGGCCCTTCGCCACCGCCCTGAGCTCCTCGGGGGCGAGTGCCTCGGTCGCGCCGAAGGCGAGCGCCCGCTCCCGGCGGGACGCCACCGGGTCGACCACCGCGATCCGGGCCGCGCCGCAGACCCGGGCGCCCTGGAGGGCGGCGACGCCCACCCCGCCGGCACCGATCACCGCGACCGACGCGCCGGGTTCGACCCGGGCGGTGTGGACGGCCGCGCCGATGCCGGTGGTCACGCCGCAGCCGATCAGCGCGGCCAGTTCGTACGGGAGGTCGGCGGGCACCGGGACCACCGCGTCGCGGTCCACCACCACCTCCTCGGCGAAGGTGCCGGTGCCGTAGAAGCCGGAGGCCTCCCCCGCGCCGTCCCCGTCCCCGCCGAAGCGGAAGCCCGGGGCACCGAGCCGCCGCAGGCTCGCCACGCAGAGGTGGGCGCGCCCGCGCCCGCAGTGCGCGCAGCGGCCGCACGGCGCCATCCAGCTGAGCACCACCCGGTCGCCGACGGCGACCTCCGTCACCCCCTCGCCGACCTCGACCACGTCGCCGGCGCCCTCGTGGCCGGGGACGAACGGCGCGGGCTGGGGCAGGACGCCGCTCATCGCCGACAGGTCGGAGTGGCAGAGGCTGGCGGCCCGCAGCCGGATCCTCACCCTGCCCGGTCCGAAGCCGACCGCCTCGACGTCGTCGCGGACGTCGAGCGTGTCCTGACCGGTCCTGTGCAGGATGGCGGCGCGCATGGGCTGCTCCCGGGTCCTTCGCGGATTCGCGGATCGTCGGTCGGGCCGATTCTGGCACGCCGCGCCCGCTCGGAGTAGAACACGTTCCACTCGACCGCGCGCCGCGCCGGGAACCGTACCCGGGCGCCGGATCCGGCCGGGCCGGACCCTTCCGCCGCCACCCCGGCACTGGCATGATCGTCCGCCGTGCCGAACTCCGCCGCGCCGAATCCCGCCGCGCCACCGACCAGCGCCACCGCCACCGCCCCCGTCGGCGGCCGCCCCGACCGCTGCCCCGAGTGCTCCGCGCCGCTCGACCCCGACCCCCGGTTCACCGCCTGGTGCCCGGCCTGCGAGTGGAACCTCGTCCCGGCCGAGGAGGCCGCCGAGGACACCGCCAGGAGCGCGAAGGAGCTGGCCCGGGAGCACGCGGCGGCCGAGCGGACCGAGCGACTGTTCGAGGACGTGGTGGCGGGCCGCGTCGACACCACCCGCCACGACTGGCTCGCCGCCTCGGCCCTGGCCGTCCCGGTCCACCTCGTCACCGTCGCCGTGACCGGGTCCGGCCTCTGGCTGCTCGTCACCGGCAACACGCCCCTGCGCTGCCTGGGCGCCCTGCTGCTCGCCGTCGCCTTCCTGATCCGCCCGAGGCTCGGCCGGGTGCCGAGCGGCCAGGGCGTGCTGACCCGCGCCGAGGCGCCCGCCCTGTACGGGCTGACCGACCGGATCGCCACCGAACTCGGGGCGCCGCCGATCGGGGTGATCCGGGTCGACGAGAGCTTCAACGCGAGCATGGGGGTGGTCGGCCTGCGCCGGACCTCCGTGCTCACCCTGGGCCTGCCGCTCTGGGAGGCGCTGGACGGGCCGCAGCGGATCGCGGTGCTCGGCCACGAGCTGGCCCACCGGGTGAACGGCGACCACCGGCAGGGCCTGTGGCTCGGTTCGGCGATGCGGTCGCTCGCGCACTGGCACGACCTCAGCCTGCCGCGCGAGCGGACCGCGCCCGGGTACGGCGTGGTCGCGCTGCTGACCATGATCGGCGACTACCTCGGCAACGCCTTCCTGCACCTGCTCAGCGGGCTGCTGTTCCGGGCCTACCTCCTCCTCGACCGGCTCACGGCGCGGGCCGGGCAGCAGGCCGAGTACCACGCCGACGAACTCGGCGCCCGGGTCGGATCCACCGGGGCGATGCGCGAGAGCCTGGCGGCCCTGCTGCTCGGCCCGGCGACCGGGACGGTGACCATGCGGCTGCGGGCCGAGATCCAGTCCCGGCCCCGCTCCGGGCGGCGGGACGCCGCGCCGGGACCGGACGCCGACTCCCTCTGGCCGCAGCTGCGCGCGCACCTGGCGGCGATCCCGCCGCTGGAGCACGAACGGCTGCTCCGCCGCTCGCGCAGGTCCGGGCACCGCGTGGACGCCTCGCACCCGCCGACCCACCTGCGGATCTCGCTGCTGGAGCGGCGGACACCCGTCCCGGCGGCGGTCGTCTGCCCGCCGGAGGAGGCCGCCGCCGTCGACACCGAGCTCGCCCCGCACCGCACCCGCGCCGCCCGCACCCTCCTGGCCGGCTGACGCCCCCGCGCTCTCCGCAGGACCACCCGGTCCGCCATGGGGGGCGGGGCGGATGCCGACGACGGCCCGCACCCCGTGGCGGGCCGGACCAGGGCGGAGCCGAGAGTGCCGCCGCGGGGTCGGGGTCGGGCCGTACCGTCCAGTAGGGTCCGACGGCGGGCGGAAACCGAACCGCGCCGCCACCCACCACCCCGCCGAGGAGCAGCACCATGTCCGACCTCCTGGAGACCGCGCACCCCCGGCCCGAGGTGCTGGCCGCGTTCGAGGGCGCGACCGGGTTCATGCCCGTGGACGAGGGCCTCGCGCTCTACACCGCCGCCGTGACCGCCGCCCGCCGCACCGGCCTCCCCGTGCTGGAGATCGGCACCTACTGCGGCCGCTCGGCGATCCTGCTGGCCGAGGCCGCCCGGGAGACCGGCACCGTGGCGCTGACCGTCGACCACCACCGCGGCTCCGAGGAGCAGCAGCCCGGCTGGGAGTACCACGACCCGACCCTGGTCGACCCGGAAGTCGGCCGGATGGACACCCTCCCCCGGTTCCGCCGCACCCTGCACGCGGCCGGCCTGGAGGACCACGTGATCGCCCTGGTCGGCCGCTCGCCCCGGATCGCGGCGCTGTGGGGCGGCGGGCTGGCCCTGGTCTTCATCGACGGCGGCCACACCGACGAGCACGCCACCGCCGACTACGAGGGCTGGGCACCGCACCTGGCGCCCGAGGGCCTGCTGGTCGTCCACGACGTCTTCCCCGACCCGGCCGACGGCGGCCAGGCGCCCTACCGCGTGTACCTGCGGGCGCTGGCGGAGGGCTTCGAGGAGGTCTCGGTGACCGGCTCGCTGCGCGTCCTGCGCCGCGCCACCGCCGGCTGATCCGCAGGTCGGACCCACCGTCCGGACCTGCCGGGCCCGGCACCCCGCACCCACCGCCGTCCGGCCGCCGCCCGGGGTGTCCGGAATCGGCCGACCCGCCCCACGGGCGATCACGGATGCTCTAACGTCGTGCCGGGGCTGCCGGGCGGGGGTCGCGAAAGGTACGGTGTCCGCGCGGTCGCGGGCGCCCGCGACCGCGGCGCGGCCGCACGACACCAGCAGAGCACCCGGGCGGAGCAGGCCCGGGCAGACCGTGGGGGCCAGGGACAGATGACGGACCAGCAGAACACCGCTCCGGCGGTCTGGGACCCGACCGCCCGCGGCGGTGCGGGCGGCTGGGTGCGCGGTCCCCAGCAGCCGGCCACTCCGGGCGCGCCGCCGACCGCCCCGCCGGCCGCCCCCGGCCCGCCCCCGGGCTCTCCCGCCGGACCGTCGCAGCCGCAGCCGCAGCCGCAGCCGGCCGGACCGTACGGCGAGGACGCCCCGACCGCCTTCATCCCGCAGCCGGTGCCGCCGCGCCCCGACGCGCCCGGCGCCTTCCCGCCCCGGGGCGCGCCGCAGCAGCAGGCGCCCTACGGACCGCCCCGGCCCGCCCAGCAGCCGCCGTACCCGCCGCAGGGCCAGCCGCAGCCCGGGTACGGCCAGGCGGCCCCGTACGGCCAGGCCCCGTACGGGGCGCCCGGCCGACCGCCGTACGACCCCGCCCAGCAGGGTCACACCCAGCCGGGCCACACCAGGCCCGAGTACGCCCAGCCCGAGTACCCCGCGAACGAGTACCCCGGGAACGAGTACCCCCAGCACGAGTACGCCGGGCACGACTACCCGACCGGCTACGAGGCCGCCGACGACGACGAGGGCCCCGGCAGCAAGCGCGCGCCGCTGCTGATCGCCTTCGCCCTGCTCTTCGTACTGGCCCTCGGCGGCGGCATCCTCTGGGCGGTCAAGGACAAGGGCTCCGGCACCGACCAGGCCGGCCCCGCGACCCCCTCCGCCACCAGCACCGACGGCACCACCGGGTCCGGGAACCCCCAGCC
>NZ_LGDO01000069.1:0-19905 GCF_001279805.1 Streptomyces sp. XY431 | reverse complement strand
GCCCCCGCCCGCAGGAAGCCCGCGAGCCGGGCCACGCCCTCCGCGATCCGCTCGGGCGTCAACGAGCTGATGGAGAGCCGCAACCGGTGCTCCCCGCCCCCGGCCGGGTAGAACGGCGCCATCGGCGTCCACAGCACACCGAAGTCCCGCGCGCAGCGCTCCATCGCCGCTTCGTCGGCCGCGAACGCCACCGTGAGCACGGCGAAGAACCCGCCCTCCGGCAGGTTCCAGGACACGCCCAGGCGGTCCCGCTCGGCAGCCGGGAGCTGCCGCTCCAGCTCGGCCAGCAGCGCCCCCATCGCGGCCGCGTAGTGCGCCGTCGCGGGGGCGTTGGCGGCCCGCAGCCGACAGTCGTGGGTCAGCAGCATCCCGCCGATCACGGCCTGGCTGAGGGCCGGGGTGTTGACCGTCGTCATGCTCTTCAGCTTGGCGATCTCGTCGGCCAGCAGGGTGCGCCGGCCACCCGGACCGGTCACCTCCTGGTCGGCGACCAGATAGCCGAGCCGCGCGCCGGGGAAGCAGGTCTTGGCGAAGGAGCCCAGGTAGACGACCCGGCGGTGGCGGTCGAGCGCCTTCAGGGTGGGCCGGGCGCCGATGTCCCGGGCGAAGAACCCGTACGGGTTGTCCTCGACGATCAGCAGGCCCTCCTCGGCGGCCGTCTCCAGCAGCCGGGTCCGGGCGGCCACCGGCATCGAGGTGCCGGAGGGGTTGGCGAAGTCCGGCACCACGTACAGGGCGCGCGGGCGCCGGCCGGTGGCGCGGACCTCCCGCGCGGCTGCACGGACGGCGGCCGGGTCAGGCCCGCCCTCCGGCCCCTCGGGGACCGGCACCGTGGTCAGGTCGAGCAGCCGGGCGGCCCCGGTGACGCCGACGTAGCAGGGCGAGCTGACCAGCAGCACGTCGTCGGGGCCCGCGCAGAGCGCCCGCAGCGTCAGCAGCATGCCCTCCTGGGCACCGACGGTCAGCACCAGCGCCTCCGGGGCCACGGTGAGGCCCTCGTCGTGGGCCAGGGTGCGGGCGACCAGCTCGTTGATGATGCCCTTGGTCGGGCCGTACTGGAACAACGTGGTGCGGATCGCGTCGCGGTCGAGGCCGGTGGCCGCCAGGTGGTCGAGGTAGGCGTCCAGGTAGGCGGGCACGTCCTCGGGCTCGAAGAAGCCCTCGTAGGGGCGGCCGGGGGCGAAGGAGATCGCCTGCGGGTAGCGGGTGGTGACCTCGTTCAGGAAGGTCATCGCGTCCAGCAGCGGGTCCGCGAGCGAGCCGTGCAGTTCCGCGAGCGGGAGCGTGACGGGCCCGGCGGCGGCCGAGGACGGGGCTGCCGGGACGGCCGGGGCGCTCACGCGAGTGCCTCGCGCAGCCGCGCGGCCGCGTACGTCTGGGCCTCGGCGGCGCCGTCCAGGGTGCCGGTCATGGCGAAGAAGCCGTGCGGCATGCCCTCCCAGCGGCGCAGTTCCACCGGTACCCCGGCCGCGCGCAGCGCCTCGGCGTACTGCTCGCCCTCGTCGCGCAACGGGTCGTACTCGGCGGTGACGACGGTGGCGGGCGGCAGGCCGGTCAGGTCCGGGGCCCGCAGCGGGGAGGCGTGCGGGTGCTCGCCGTCGGCCGGATCGGCCAGGTAGTTGCCCCAGTACCAGGCGACCGAGCGGCGGTTGAACAGCGCCGGGTCGTCGTGCTCACGCAGCGACGGGGTGTCGGCGCGGGCGTCGGTGTTGGGGTAGACGAGCAGCTGGTGGCGCAGCGCGGGGCCGCCCCGGTCGCGGGCGAGCAGGGCGAGCACGGCGGCGAGGTTG
This sequence comes from Streptomyces sp. XY431, assembly GCF_001279805.1. Classification (NCBI taxonomy): domain Bacteria; kingdom Bacillati; phylum Actinomycetota; class Actinomycetes; order Kitasatosporales; family Streptomycetaceae; genus Streptomyces; species Streptomyces sp. XY431. Next base: position 18,115 of record NZ_LGDO01000069.1, on the reverse strand, counting down.
CCGCCCGCGCTGTCGCCGGCGACGGCGAGGCGTTCGGTGTCCAGGCCCAGTTCCTCCCCGTGGGCGGCGAGCCAGTCGGCCGCGGCGGCGCAGTCCTGGACGGCGGCGGGGAAGGGGTGTTCGGGGGCCAGCCGGTAGCCGACGGAGGCGGTGGCGCAGCCGACGGCGTTGGTCAGCGCGCGGCAGATCGCGTCGCTGGTGTCGGGCGAGCCGAGGGTCCAGCCGCCGCCGAACAGGTAGAGCAGGACGGCCGGGCGGCGGCCGTCGGCGGGCGGTGCGGGCCGGTAGAGCCGGAGCGTGAGCTCGCCGCCGGGGCCGGGGAGGAGGTGCTCCTCGACGGCTTCGACCGGCTCGGGCGTGCCCGCGGCGGCGCGGATGTCGGCGAGGTCGGCGGCGCGGGCCTCGGCCACGGTGAGGCGGTAGAGCGGGGGCGTGCCGGCGCTCGCGCGGCGGTCGCGCAGGGCCTGGGCCTGGGGGTGCAGGGGCATCGGGGTTCCTCGGGGCGGCGGTCGGCCGCGGCGGCGGCCGGCGGTCGGGTGGGCAGCCGGTTCGGCGGTGGCCGGTCGGGCGGCCGTGGCGGCGGTCGCCGGTCGGGCGGCCGTCGGGTCAGCGGTCGGCCTCGACGTAGACGGTCTCGTCGGTGCGGAAGGCGGTGTCCAGGTCGGCGACGTCACCGCGGACGCCCTCGCGGTAGGCGCAGTGGCGGATCCGCGCCTGCTCGAAGCCGGCCTCGGTGAGGACGTGCCGCAGTTCGTCAAGATCGTAGATCCACTGGTGACCGTAGTACCGGAAGATCTGGTTGACCAGGAACGCCGGGCGCTGCGGCATCGGCGGGCCGAAGCCCATGGTGCTGAGCCGGCGGTGGTGCTTGGCGAGGAAGCCGTCGCCCTTGGCGTAGCCGTTCAGGTAGCGGGCCAGGTCGGGGGTGGTGATCCGCAGGACGCCACCGGGGCGCAGGACCCGTCGGGCCTCGCGCAGCCAGCCGATCGCCACCGGCATGGTGACGTGCTCGATCAGGTGCTCGGCGTACACCCAGTCGACGCTGGCGTCGGCGAAGGGCAGCGGGCGGGAGATGTCGAGCTGGGTGAACCAGCGGTCGCCGTCGACCCGGTAGAGCGTGCCGGGCTCGGTGGCGGTGTCGGGGCCGCGGAGCGCGGTGAGGTCGGTGCCGAGGCCGCCCGGGTGGGCGGTCCTGAAGGCCGCGAACTCGATGCCGGTCAGGCCCAGGGCGGTGAAGTCCTGGTGGTCGAACGGGAGTCCGCCGTCGGCCGGTTCGAGGCTGCGGCAGGTGGCGACGTCGGCGCTGAAGCGGTCGAGCTGCTCGGCGAGGCCGTCGGGGTCCTCCCAGTCCCAGCCGGGGAAGGCGTCCTGTCTGTTCATGGTCTCGGTCTTTCGGTCGCGGCGGTCGGGGTCGAGGTCGGTTCAGCGGTCGGGGCGGCGGTCGGGGCGGTGCTTGCCAGGTCGGGGGCGGTGGGTGCACGCACGGTCAGACCGGCCAGGGTGCGAGGGCGGTGCGGTCCAGGTCCGCGACCGAGGGGCGGCCCAACAGGGCCATGGTGTGCTCCAGTTCGTCGCGCAGCAGGTCGAGGACCTGTCCGACGCCGGCCTCGCCGCCGGTGGCCAGGCCCCAGAACGCCGGACGGCCGACCAGGACGGCGCGGGCACCCAGGGCGAGCGCGACGGCGATGTCGGCGCCGCTGCGGACGCCGCCGTCGAGCAGCGCCGGGATGTGCGGCGGCAGGGCGTCGACGACCTCGGGCAGCGCGGCGAGGGCGGGCAGCACGCCGTCGAGTTGACGGCCGCCGTGGTTGGAGACCACGACCGCGTCCACGCCGTGGTCGGCGGCGCGGCGGGCGTCCTCGGCGGTCAGCACGCCCTTGAGGACCAGCGGCAGCCGGCTGCGTTCGCGGAGCCAGGCGAGGTCGGCCCAGGTCAGGGTGGGGTCGAACTGCTCCCTGGCGTGCTCGGCGATGCCCGAACTCCCTTGGCCCGCGTGGTGGCTGGCGGCCATCAGGGCGGGGTCGAGGTTGACCGCGCGGATCTCCGGCGGGACGGCGAAGCCATTGCGCAGATCGCGCAGCCGGCGGCCGATCCTGGGGGCGTCGACGGTGAGCAGCAGGGCCGCGTAGCCGGCCGCCTCGGCGCGTTCGACCAGGGCGGCGAGGGCCTCCCGGCGGCGCAGCCAGTAGAGCTGGAGCCAGAGCGGGCCGGTGGCGGCCTCGGCGATGTCCTCCAGGGTGCGGCTGGCGAAGATTCCGGCGACGAGCAGCGCACCGGCCTTTCCGGCCGCCCGAGCGGTCGCTGTTTCCCCGTCCGGATGGACCAACCGGTGGTAGGCCATCGGGGCAATTCCCACCGGGAGTTGCAGCGTGGCGCCGAGCAGATCGACGGCCGGGGCGCACACGGAGACGTCGACGAGCGCGCGCGGGCGGAACGCATGGCGTCCGAACATTTCCCGGTTCGCCGCCAGGGTGCGTTCCGCGCCACTGCCGCCTTCGACGAAGTCCCAGATTTCCGGGGCAAGTTGATCGCGCGCCGCGCGTTCGATCCCGGCCAGCGTGAGTGGTGCCACGGGCGTCCTCGTTCCCGGACCGGCCGCGTTCGGACCGGCCCACGGATCGGCAGCGTAGGAGGTCTGGACCTGATTGGTATAGACCTTGATTTGACCAATCGTCTGTGCAATCGTCTGGCAACGGAATTGGACGTATTGCCTGGTGCCGACGACGGCCCGGGAAAGTAGCGACCAAGTGTCCATGACAAATCTCCTCACGTGTGGAGTGGCGTTGACCGGCTTTTCCTCTTCTTCACCGGCGCCCTTCTCACCCCCGCACGCCGATGCTCCCGCCGACTGGGTCGACCGGGTGCTGCTGGCCGGCCCCGGGGGTGAGGAGTGCCTCCGCTTCGGCACACCCGTCGACCGCGACGCCCTGCGCGCGCTGGTCGCCGAGCAGGCCGAACGACTGGCCTCGGCCGGGCTCGGCCCGGGCGGCACCGCCGCCCTGCGGCTGCCGCCCTCGCTGGGCTTCGTCGCCGTGCTCCTGGCCGCCTGGCGGCTGGGCGCCCAGGTGGCACTGCTCGACCACCGGCTGACCGAGCACGAGGTCGAGCAGGCGGTCGCCCGGCTGCGCCCGCAGGTGCTGGTCGGCTCCGCCGGGCGGCCCGCGGCGTCCGCCCTGCGCGGCTACTCCGTGGTCGACCCGGTGGCCGTCGCACGGCCCGACGGCCGCCCCGCCGGGACCGGTCACGCGCTGGTCCAGCTCAGCTCGGGCTCCACCGGCCCGGCCAAGGTGATCGCCCGCACCGCGAGCGACCTGGTCCGCGAACTCGACTGCTACCGAAGGCTGGTGGACTTCCCCGGCGAGGGCGAGCGAGTGGTGCTGCTGTCCTCGGTGGTGCACGTGCTCGGCCTGGTCGGCGGGCTGCTCAACAGCCTCCACGCGCGCGCCCCGCTCACCGTCCCGGACCGGATGACGGCGGCGGGCATCCTCGGCACGGTCGCCGCCGACGACCGCCCGACCACCGTGATCGGGGTGCCGTTCCACGCCGAACTGCTGGCCGGCGCGGCCGATCCGCCGCAACTCCCGCAGCTGCGGCGGATGGTGGTCGCCGGCGAGCTGGTCCGGCCCGGCCTGGCCGAGAGCTTCACCGCCCGCTACGGCGTGCCGCTCGGCACCATGTACGGGATGACCGAGCTCGGGGTGATCGCCACCGACCTGGACGGCACCCTGCACCCGGCCAAGCAGCCCGTGCACGGCATGGAACTGCGGCTCGTCGACGGCGAACTGCGGCTGCGCACCGCCGCCTCCCCCTACCCCGGGCTCGACGACCCGACCCGCTGGGCGGACGGCTGGCTGCACACCCGTGACGCCGCCACCCTCGACCCCGGCACCGGCCGGGTCACCGTACTCGGCCGCCGGGACTCGCAGGTCTCGATCGGCGGCCTCAAGGTCGACCTCACCGAGGTCGAGCAGACCCTCGCCGCCCTCCCCCAGGTCCGGGAGGCCGTCGTGGTCTTCGACGAGGGCGCGATCGAGGCCTACCTCTCCGCCGAGGACGGCGCCGACCGGGCACTCGTCCAGGACGGGCTCGCCCGGCAGTTGGCCGCCTACAAGCGGCCGCGCCGGCTCGCCTTCCTCCCCCAGCTCCCCCGTACCGCCACCGGCAAGCTGCTGCGCGACCCGGCCGCCCTGCGCGCCGCCGCCGGCTGAACCGGGCGCGCCGCGACCCGGCGCGCCCGCCCGCATGCCACCCCACGCCACCGGCCGGGACCTCGTGCCCCGGCCGCCACGAACCACCCGGAAGGGCCGGGCGGGATTCCCCGACGGGCAGCCACGGCCTGCCCGCAGGTACCCGAGTCCGCCCCGAAGGGCAGCTTTCCCCTCCCCGACGACCCCGTGCGCACCGCCTGCGCCCGGGCACAAGGAGCACACCATGCAGGACCGCATCCGCGCGTTCGTCCTCGCCGCACTGGCCGAGATGCAGTACGACGTCGAGGGCGTCACCGGCGACACCGACCTCGGCCCGGCCGGCCTGGACCTGGAGTCGCTCGCCCTCGCCGACCTCTCGGTCCAGGTCGAGGACGAGTTCGGGGTCAAGTTCGACCTCGACGAGATGGAGACCACCGCGCTGATGACGCTCGACCAGTTCACCGCCGACGTCGAGGCCCGGATCACCGCCGCCACCGCCACCTCGGGCAGCCCGGCGTGACCGACCTCGCCCGCCCCGACCGGGCCGAGGTCCTGGAGATGCTCGCGGCGTTCGGGCAGCGCGCCGCCGAGGACGTGCCCGATGAGCTCGGCTCACTCGAACTCACCTGGCTGATAGCCGAGTTCGAGCAGCGGTACGGCATCGAGCCGGACCTCGACGACGAGGCCTTCGAGGCCGTCCGGACGGTGGACGACGCCGTCGCGGTGTTCCGCGCCGCCGTCACCGCGGGAGCCACGGGAGCCGCGGGGGCCGCGCGGCCATGAACCGCCACGCCCCGACCGCCGTCCGGCCCGTGGTGACCGGCGTCGGCGTGCTCAGCGCCGCCGGCGAAGGGACCACCGCGCTCGCCGAGGCCGTCGTGCACGGCAAGGCCGCGTTCGGCCCGGTCACCCGGTTCGACGTGTCCGCCCGCCGCACCACCCGCGCCGCGCTGCTGCCCGAACCGCGCCCGCTCGCCGACGCGGTGCTCGCCGCCGTCGGCCAGGCCTGCCGCCGGGCCGGCCTCGACCCGGCTGCCGACCCCGACGGCGGCCCGCCCGTGCTGCTCGCCCTCCACAGCGACCGGCACACCCGGGCCACCCTGGCCGAGGTCTCCGCCGGGACCACCGCCCGCTGGGGCGGCCCCGGGGTCCTGCGCGCCTACACCGGCGCCTGCGTGGCGGCCGGAACCGCCGTCGCCGACGCCGCCCAACTGGTCGCCACCGGCCGTCGGCCCCGGGTCCTGGTCGCCGCCGGGCACCTGGTCGAACCGGGTGTCTTCGCCGCCTTCGACGCCGGCCGGGCGCTCGCCCGGGACGGCGAGCTGCGCCCGTTCAGCACCGGCCGCAGCGGCACCCTGCTCGGTGACGCGGCGGTCGCCGTCCTGGTCGAGGCCGAAACGGAGGCCGAACGGCGCGGCGCCCCCGTGCTGGCCCGGCTGGCCGGCTGGGGCCGGGCCGGCGACGCCCACCACGTCTGCCGCCCCGAACCCGACGGCGACGGCGTGGCCCGGGCGATCGTGGCCGCGCTCGGCCGGGCCGGCATCGCGCCCGAGGACGTCGACTACGTCAACGCCAACGGCACCGGCTCGACCCTCTCCGACCACGCCGAGGCCCTCGCCCTGCGGCGGGTCTTCGGCGGGCACACCGACCGACTCCCGGTCAGCTCCAGCAAGGCCGTGCACGGCCACGCCCTGGAGGCCTCGGCACTGCTCGAACTCGTGGTCACCATCGGCGCGTTGACCGACGGACTGCTGCCGGTCAACGCCGGCTGGCTGGGCCCGGACCCGGAGATCGGCCTGGACCTCGTCCTGGACGGCCCCCGCGCCGCCCGGCCGCGCTACGCGCTCACCCTCAACTCCGCCTTCGGCGGCGCCAACACCGCACTCCTGGTGGCCGCCCGATGACCGCGCTGCGCATCCTCGCCGAGGCCGCCTGGCCCGACCCCGACGCCCCCGGGCCCGAGCAACTGCCGCCGCTGCCCGGCTTCTCCGCGTCCAGCTTCAACCCGCTGGTCGCCGAGACCGCCGAGCGCTGCCTGCGCGCCCACCACGGCACCGCCCCCGCGCCCGGCCGGACGGCACTGCTGCTGGCCAGCGCGAGCGGCGACCTCGCCACCGCCCGGGCCATCGAGGAGGCCGCCGCCGACACCGCCCGGCGGATGCCCCCGCTGCTGTTCTTCCAGTCCAACCCGAACGCCGTGCTCGGCCACATCGCCGCCCGCTGGGGCCTGACCGGCCCCGTGGTGGCGATCTGCCCGAGCCAGCCCCCGCCACCCGGACGGGTCCCCCAGGACGCGCTGGAGCTGGCGGAGCTGCTGCTCGCCGACGGCGACGCCGACCAGGTGCTCGTCATCGCCGCCGAGCAGGCCGACGACCGCAGTGCGGAGGACGCCGACGGCGCCGACCGGGCCGTGGCCCTGCTGGTCACCGTCGCCTGACCGGATCTCGAACCGACCGAAGCACCGACCCGAAGCACCGACCTCAGCACCGACCCGAACCCGCCGCGTCCCGCCGCAGCACGCCCGCACACCCTGCACGCCCCGCACCTCGGGAGGGATCCACCCCGTGAGCATCCGCAGTATCCGCACCCTGCTGGCTGACGACCCGGCCGTCGGCGCCGGAAACGTCCTCACCCGCCGCATCGAACTCGGCCTCGGCCTCGACGAGCCGCTGCTGACCTTCGACACCCCGGTGGACGAGCACGCCGCCTGGCACCCGCTGACCCTCACCGAGCTGGACCGCGCCGTCCGGGCCCGGGCCGCCGCCCTGCACGCCCTCGGCATCGGCCGCCGCGACCCGGTGGTGGTGTACGCCGGCGACGCCGCCGACCAGGTCCTCGCCTTCCTCGCGCTGGCCCGGATCGGCGCCATCCCCGCGCTGCTCAACCCCAACCTGGACGGCGAGCGGGCCGCCCGCTACGTCGCCAAGCTCGGCCCGGTCGGCGTCCTCGCCGACCCGCCGCACCTGGCCGCGCTGGCCGGCCACGAGACCGGCGCCCCCGCGCTGCCGGAGATCGCCACGCTCGGCGCCGGCGACCCGCAGGCCGCCCCCGCGCCCTACCGGCACTCGGCCGACGACCCGGTGGCGATCACCCACTCCTCCGGCACCACCGGACTGCCCAAGGCCGTGGTCCACTCGCACGCGAGCCTCTACGCGGCGATCCGCCACCGCGCCCGGCTGCCCCGCCCGCAGGGACAGGAGCGGATGCTCAGCGCCCTGCCCGCCCCGCACGCCGCCACCCTGATCGCGGTCAACCTCTCGCTCGCCTCGCACACCCGACTCGCCGTGCTCTCCAGCCAGTCCGGCGCCGGTGTGCTGGACGCGATCGAGCAGTGGCGCCCCAGCGGCGTGGTCGGCTTCGCCGCCACCTGGGCCGAGCTCGCCCACCACGACCTCACCGCACGGCAGTTGGACTCCGTCGCGCTCTGGTGGAACACCGGCGACTGCGCCCACGAGGTGCACATCCGCCGCCTCGTCGCCGCCGGCAGTCGCGAGTCGGTCACCCGCGAGGGCCGGGTCCGGGTGCCGGGATCGCTGTTCGTGGACGGCCTCGGCTCCACCGAGATGGGCCACTCGCACTTCTTCATCACCCACGGCCCCGGCACCGAACGCTACGGCCGCTGCGTCGGCCGCCCGCACGCCTTCGTCGACTGCGAGCTGGTCGGCCCGGACGGCGAGCCCCTCGGCCCCGGCGAGGTCGGCGAACTCGCCACCACCTCACCGACCCTGGCACTCGGCTACTGGAACGACTCGGCCACCACCTACCGCACCCGGCTGCGCGGCCGCTTCCTCACCGGCGACCTGATGTACCGGGACGAGGAGGGCTACTACTACCACGTCGACCGGGCCGTCGACTCGGTCGAACTCGGCGACGGCAAGCGGCTGTTCACCGCCATGTCGGAGGAGCGGGTACTGGCCGCCCACCCCGACGTGCTGGACTGCACCGTGGTCGCGGTGCGCGACGGCGACCGGGTGGTCACCGATGTGCTGCTGGTCCTCGCCGCCGGCGCCGACCCGGACGCCGACCGCACCGAGGGCGTCACCGCCGCCCTGGACGAGGCGGCCGCGGCCACCGTCCGCCAGGTGCTCGTGGTCTCCGGGGACGACATCCCGCTCGGCCCGACCGGCAAGGTGCGCAAGGTGCTGCTGCGCCAGCGCTACCTCGACTCGGTCGCCACCGCTCCGGCAGCCACCGCCCCGGCAGCCGCCACTCCGGCGGCCGCCCTCCCGGAAGCCGCCCTCCCGGTGGCCGCCCGATGAGCGCCGCCCGCCGCCCGGGCGCCGTGGTCACCGGCATCGGCCTGGTCACCCCGCTCGGCCGCAAGCCCGCCGAGGTCTTCGACGCCCTCACCGCCGGCCGCTCCGGCATCCGCGCCGTCCCCGAGGGCCACGCCGCCCACGGCTGGCTGAACGCCGCCGGCATCGCCCCGGCGATCGACGGCCGCGAGGTGCTGCCGCCCACCGAGACCCGCTGCGTGGACCGCTTCGTGCTGCTCGCGCTGGCCGCCGCCGACGACGCCCTCGCCGACGCCGGCCTGGTCGTCGGCCGCGACGCCGACCCGCACCGCACCGCCGTGGTGCTGGCCACCGGCGGCGGCGGACTGGAGACCTTCGAGCAGCAGTCGCAGCGGCGGACCGAACGCGGCCGACCCGGCGTCAGCCCGTACCTGCTGCCCGGCATGCTCTCCAACATGGCCACCGCCCGGATCGCCATCAAGCACGGCATCCGCGGCTTCAGCACGGCCATCGTCACCGCCTGCGCGGCCGGCGCCCAGGCCGTCGCCGAGGGCCTGCGCCTGATCCGCTCCGGCGACGCGGACGTGGTGGTGTGCGGCGGCACCGAATCCTCGCTGCACCCCACCATCGCCGCCGCCTTCACCAACGCCCGTGCGCTGTCCTCCGGTTGGGACGACCCGACGCAGGCGAGCCGACCGTTCGACAGCCGCCGCAACGGCTTCGTGCTGGGCGAGGGCAGCGCCGTCCTGATCCTGGAGAGCCCCGAGCACGCCGCCGCCCGCGGCGCCGCCGGCTACGCCGAACTCACCGGCTGGGGCGCCTCCACCGACGCGCACCACCCGACCATGCCGCGCCCCGACGGCGCGGGCGCCGCCGACGCGATGCGCTCCGCCCTCGCCAACGCGGGCCTGACCCCGGCCGACATCGGCTACGTCAACGCCCACGGCACCGGCACCAAGCTCGGCGACGTCGCCGAGACCGCCGCCCTGCGGGCCGTCTTCGGCGGACACACCCCCGCAGTCAGCTCCACCAAGGGGGCCACCGGTCATCTACTGGGCGCCGCAGGCGCGTTGGAGGCAGCGGTCACCGCGCTCGCGGTGGCCCGGGGGACGCTGCCACCGACCGTCAACCTCACCGAGCCGGACCCGGCCTGCGACCTGGACCACGTCCGGGGCGCGGCCCGCACCGGCCCGCTCACCGCGGCCCTGAGCAACGCCTTCGCCTTCGGCGGGCACAACCTCAGCCTGGTCTTCGAGCCCGCCTCCACCCCGTCCCTCCGCTGACGCCGCCCTGCGGCGCGGCGCGGACACCCGTGCCAGGCCACTCGTCAACTCGCGATCCCCCGGGGAGATCCCGTTGTCCATCCAGTCCATAGCCCACGTCGAGTACCACAGCGCCGACGCCGACGCCACCGCGGCGGGGCTCTGCGCCGACTACGGCTTCACCGCCGTCCCGCCCGAGCCGGAACAGCTCGCCGCAGCCGAGTCCGCACACGCCCGCACCGTCCTGGTGCGCCAGGGCAGCATCAAGTTCCTGCTGCGCTCCGCCGCCGACCCGGAGCACCCGGTGGCCCGCTACGCCGCCCGGCACGGCGAGGGCGTGGCCGCCCTCGCGCTCTCCTGCCCCGACCCGCAGGCCGCCCTCGACCGCGCCGAGCGGCACGGCGCCCGCGTCCTGGACCGGACCGGCGGACTGGTGGCCGGCTTCGGCGACACCGCCCTGCGGTTCGTCCCCGAGGCGCCGGCCGCGGCCGAGCCGGACGGGGCCGGCCCGCCGCTGCTGGACGCCCTCGACCACGCCGCGATCTGCCTGCCGGCCGGCCAACTGGCGGACGCGGTGCGCTTCTGCGAGGCCGCGCTCGGCATGCACCGGATCTTCGGCGAGTACATCGAGGTCGGCGAGCAGGCGATGGACTCCAGCGTGGTGCAGAGCGCCTCCGGCGAGGTCACCTTCACCCTGATCGAGCCCGACACCAGCCGCCGGGCGGGCCAGATCGACACCTTCCTCGCCGACCACGACGGCGCCGGTGTCCAGCACCTCGCCTTCCGCACCGGGGACATCGCCACCGCCGTGCGCGGCGCCCGCGACCGCGGCGTGGCGTTCCTGACCACGCCCGGCACCTACTACGACGCGCTCGCCGAGCGGCTCGGCGCCACCGCCATCCCGGTCGAGACCCTGCGCGAACTGGACGTCCTGGTCGACCAGGACCACGGCGGGCAGCTGTTCCAGATCTTCGCCCGGTCCACCCACCCTCGGCGGACGTACTTCGTGGAGCTGATCGAGCGCCAGGGCGCCGGCACCTTCGGCACCGCCAACATCAAGGCCCTGTACGAGGCCGTCGAACGGCAGCGCGCCGCCGCCTCCGTCTGATTCCACCCGCACCGCCCGAAGAGGAGGCCCGACCCCCATGACCACCGCACCCGAGTTCCACCTCACCGAGGCCGAACGCGCCCTGCTGCCCACCCCCGAGGAGGTGGCCGGCTACCTGGAGCACGGCTGGTACCTGTCCCGCCGGCTGTTCAGCGACGAGGAGCTGGACACCCTCCAGGCCGCCACCGAGCACTACTACACCGGCCACCGCGACCGCACCCTGCCGGTCCGCCCGCCGCGCCTGGCCGCCTGGGAGGCCGCGGACGGCCCGGTCCAGCGGCACAACGACTACGTGCACTACGAGAGCGACGCGATCGGCGCGATCCTGCGCAAGCCGCTGCTCGGCGCCGTCGCCGCGCTGCTCGCCGAGGCCGAGGAGGTCCGGGTCTTCCAGGCCACCCTCATCTACAAGCCCCCGGTGCCGGGCGAGCCCAGCAACCAGGTGCCGTGGCACTTCGACAAGCACTACTGGCAGACCTCCTCCTCGGACCGGATGCTGACCGCCTTCCTGCCGTTCCACGACTGCAGCGAGGAGAACGGCACCATCACCATGGTCGACGGCAGCCACCGCTGGAAGGAGCTGCCCTCCGGGGAGGACTCCACCCGGCACTTCGCCGAACGCGACAACTCCGAGCTGGACTCCATCCTGGACGCCAACGCGGAGTACAACGGCACCGAGGTCCGCAAGGTCCCGATGGTCATCCCGCGCGGGCACGTCAGCTTCCACCACTGCCGCACCTACCACGGCAGCGGTCCCAACCTGGCCTCCTACCCGCGCCGGGCGGTCTCGCTGCACCTCCAGGACGGCGGCAACACGTACCAGGCCGCCACCCGCCCGGACGGCGGGCCGGTGGTCTACAACCACGACGTGCTGGTCCGCCGCACCCCCGACGGCCGGCCCGACTACGCCGACCCGGACTTCTGCCCGACCGTCTGGCGGGGAGAGCTGTGACCCCTGGGGCACCCGCCGACACCGCGCCTGCCGGCACCGCACCCGCCGACACCGCGCCCGCCGACACCGCACCAGGCGCCCCACCCGCCGTGGCGGCGCTCGACACGCCCGAGCGGCGGTACCGGATGCTGCGGCTGATCCGCTCCTTCGAGGAGCGGGCCCTCGGCCTGGTCAAGTCCGGGGTGATCACCGGCGGCATCCACCCCTACATCGGGCAGGAGGCCGTCGCGGTCGGCGTCTGCGCCGCGCTCGGCGCGGGCGACCGGCTCGCCTCCACCCACCGGGGCCACGGCCATGTGCTGGCCCGGGGACTCGACCCGGCCCGGATGCTGGCCGAACTCGCCGGGCGCGTCGGCGGGTCCAACCGGGGCCGGGGCGGCTCGATGCACGCCGCCGACCTGCGGCTGGGCATCCTCGGCGCCAACGGCATCGTCGGCGCCGGCGCCCCGATCGCGGTCGGCGCCGCCTGGGCCGACCGGCAGGCCGGCTCGGACGCGGTCGCGGTGGCGTTCTTCGGCGACGGCGCGCTCAACCAGGGCGTGCTGCTGGAGTCGCTCAACCTGGCCGCGATGTGGCGGCTGCCGGTGCTCTTCGTCTGCGAGAACAACGGCTACGCCACCACCCTGCCCGCCGGCACCGCGGTGGCGGGCAGCGCGATCGGCCGGGCCGCCGCCTTCGGCATCCCGGCCACCGAGGTGGACGGCATGGACACCGAGGCGGTGCGGGCCGCCGCCGAGGAGGCCGTCGCCCGGGCCCGGAACGGCGGCGGACCCGGCTTCCTGGAATGCCGCACCTACCGGTTCGAGGGCCACCACACCATGGAACGGCTGATGAAGCTGCACTACCGCACCCCCGAGGAGGTGGACGCCTGGCGCGAACGCGACCCGCTCCCCCGGGCCGCCACCGCGATCGGCGCCGGGCGCGCCGCCGCCCTGGACGCCGAGGTCGCCGCCGAACTCGCGGCGGCCGAGGAGTTCGCGCTCGCCTCGCCGCACCCGGACCCGGCCGGCGCCGCCGACCACCTGTACGCCTCCGGCCTGCGGCCCCGGGCGGGGGCGGTCGCATGAGACTGTCGTACACCAAGGCGCTCAACCGGGCGCTGGCCGACGAGTTGGACACCGACCCCGCGGTCTGCGTGTTCGGCGAGGACATCGGCGCCGGGATGGCCGGGCCCACGCTCGGGCTGCTGGACCGGTTCGGGGCGGAGCGGATCGTCGACACCCCGCTCTCCGAGCAGGCGTTCACCGCGATGGCGGTCGGTGCGGCACTGGCCGGGCGGCGGCCGGTGCTGGAGTTCCAGATCCCGTCCCTGCTGTTCCTGGTCTTCGAGCAACTCGTCAACCAGGCGCACAAGTTCTCGCTGATGAGCGGCGGGCAGTCGGGCGTCCCGCTCACCTGCCTGGTCCCCGGCTCCGGCTCCCGGAGCGGCTGGGCGGGCCAGCACTCGGACCACCCCTACAGCCTGTTCGCGCACTCGGGGGTGAAGACCGTCGTCCCGGCCACGCCGACCGACGCCTACGGACTGCTCCGCTCGGCGATCCAGGACCCGGACCCGGTGGTGGTGTTCGCCCCGGCCGCCGCGCTGCCGGTCCGGGAGACCGTCACCTGGGACCTCGCCCCGGTGCCGCTCGGCCGGGCCCGGGTGCACCGCACCGGCACCGACGTCACCCTGGTGGCCGTCGGGCACCTGGTGCACGACGCCCTGGCGGTGGCCGAGGAACTCGCCGGTGAGATCTCGGTCGAGGTGCTCGACCCGCGCACGCTGTACCCGTTCGACTGGGCCGCGCTGGGCGAGTCGCTGGAGCGCACCGGACGCCTGGTGGTGATCGACGACTCCAACCGCAGCTGCGGGATCGGCGCGGAGGTGCTGGCCACCGCCGCCGAGGAGTTCCGGCTCACCGCCCCGCCCCGCCGGATCACCCGGCCGGACGGCACGGTACTGCCGTTCGCCCCCGAGCTGGACCGGGCACTGCAGCCCGACCGGGAGCAGCTGCGGCACGCGCTGCGCGCCGTCATGAAGTAGGTCCCGCACCGGGTCCGCAGCGACTCCGCACCGAGTGCCCCCGGGGGCGGCCACCAAGGCCGTCCCCGGTCGGCGTTCCGCGTCGCGATCGGCGCCGGTGCCGGCGCCGGTGCCGGTGCCGGTGCCGGTTCAGAGCACCTTGGGCACGGCCGCGAGCAGCGCCGGAAGCGGGTCCGACGGGTCCCGGTAGCGGTGCAGGGCCGCCCGGCCGTCCGTCCCCCGCAGCCGCGCGGCCAGCCGGGCGGGGACCACCAGCGTGGTGAGGAGTCCGGTGCCGCCGAAGCCCTCCACGCTCCACGAGACCCACGGCAGCGGGTAGTTGGCGGTCGGACTGAAGAACACCGGCCGCTGCCCCTGGAAGCTGGCGTCGTAGAGACCGAAGCGGCTCCAGTTGGAGAAGCTGAACCGGCGGTGCTGCGGGTCGAAGCCGAGCGGCACGCACCCGGCCAGCCCGGGGCGGCCCAGCTCGGCCAGGAAGCGGAGGTTGGAGCGCAGGTTGAGGTGCTCCTCCGCGTAGTCCCGCACGGCGGTGCGCAGCGCCCCGGCGAGGGCGCCGGGGCCGTCGGCGGGCGTGTACGGCAGGTGGATGTCGCCGAGCAGGTTGCCGATCAGGGTGTCCGGCAGGCCGAGCGGGCGTCGGACGTTGACCGGGACGGTGAGCCAGCGGGTCTCCCGGTCGCCGTCCAACTCCCTGACGGTGTGCACGACATGGGCGCAGACGGCGTCGCCGGCGGAGACCTTGACCCCGGCCGCCGCGCCGAACTCCTCGCGCATCCGGGCGATCTCGTCGTCCCCGAAGTAGAGCTGCACGGTCCGGTTGGCGCGCGGTCCGGCCACCACCTCGCGGTCCAGCAGCAGGCGTTCGCCCTCCTCGGGCACCCGGAAGCCGGGCCGGCCGCAGTCCTCGGCGGGCAGCACCCGGTCGAGCAACGCGTCCTGGTCCTCGACGAGTTCGGCCACCGGCAGCTCCTCCCCCTCGACCGCCGCCGACCAGGCGCGCAGCAGCAGGGCGAAGCTCTGGAGGTCGCCGATCGCGTGGTGCCAGGAGCAGCCGAGCACGGTGCCGCCGTCGCCAGTGCGGGTGACCCGGACGCCGAACAGCGGCCCGTCGCCGGTCCGGGCGGCCCGGGCGTCCAGCGGGTCGACGTGCTGCGCGCCGGGCGCGGTGACCCGGCCCATCGACTCGGCGAGGGTGCCGTCGACGCGGTAACTCACCATCGGCACACCGGAGTCGTCGCAGACCGCCTCCAACACCCCGTCGACGGTGCGCAGTCGGCCGGCGAACACCGGGACCCGCTCCAGTGCCCGGGCCAGCCCGGCGGCGAGCCGCTCCTCGTCCAGGGCCCGGTCGAAGAACAGCACGACCGAGACGGAGAGGTCGGCGAGCATGGTGTCGACGAGGCCGCAGCGGAGCACCGTCCCGGGCGCGACGCCGGCTCTGACCGTTCGGGTGTCGCGCAACTGCGGCCAGACGCTCAATGGATCCATCCCGGGGCTCGCGTGGCGTGTCGTACGGAGGGCCCCGACGACCGTACAGATCTCCCCGAACGATAGGGCAGTACCCGGGCGGCAATCCAGTGGTCCAGTCCAATTCCGTGGCATCGGCCCGGCCGACCGGTCCGCACCCTGCGTGACCGGGCCGGGCGGGCGCCGCCGGGTCCGGTGATCGGGCCGGGTCGGCGCCACCCGACTAGACTCCGAAGCATGGGAGAGCGCCCGGGCGCGCCCGACGCGCCGCCCCTGGTCCTCGTCACCGACACGGATTCGCAGTTGCTCGATCCGCGCCGGGCGTACCACGTCGGCCGCGACCCGACCAGCGAGATCGTCCTCGACGACCCCCGGGTCTCCTGGCACCACGCCGTGCTGCACACCACCGCCGACCACTGGCAGCTGGAGGACGTCGGCAGCACCAACGGCACCTTCGCCGACAGTCGCCGGATCCGGTCCGAGGAGGTCGGCCCCGGCACCAGGCTGCGGTTCGGCGACGCGGCGGACGGGCCGTCCGCCACCTTCGCCGGCCTGCCCGCCGCCGCCCCGGCCGAGCGGCCCTCGCTCGTCGCCCCGGGCGTCTCCGGCACCTTCCGCCGGCCCAGCGCCGTGCTGCGGCTGCCCGGCCGGACGGTGCGGATCGGCCGGGCCCCCGACAACGAGCTGGTGCTGGAGGACCTCGTGGTCTCCCGGCACCACGCCGAACTGCGCACCCTGCCCGACGGCGGCCACGAGATCGTCGACCTGGGCAGCCACAACGGCACCTACCTCAACGGCCGCCCCGTCCAGCGGGCCCCGCTCGGCCCGGCGGACATCGTCGGCATCGGACACTTCGCGCTCTGCCTCTCCGGCGACGAGCTCGTCGAGTACACCGACACCGGGGAGGTCTCGCTCAATGTGCAGGGCCTGGTCGTGCGGGTCGGCTCCGACCGGCGGGTGCTGCTCGACGACGTCTCCTTCCCGCTCGCCGAGAAGGCCCTGCTCGCCGTGGCCGGCCCCAGCGGCGCCGGCAAGTCCACCCTGCTCAACGCGCTCACCGGGCTGCGTCCGGCCGACGAGGGCACCGTGCTCTACGACGGCCGAGACCTCTACCGCGACTACGCCGAGCTGCGCCGCCGGATCGGCCTGGTGCCGCAGGACGACATCCTGCACACCCAGCTGACCGTCCGCCGCGCGCTCTCCTACGCCGCCGAACTGCGCTTCCCCGGCGACACCGCCAAGGAGGAGCGGGAGGCCAGGGTCTCCGAGGTGATCCACGAACTCGGCCTGGACGCCCGCGCCGACCTGGTGATCTCCAGCCTCTCCGGCGGCCAGCGCAAGCGCGTCAGCGTCGCCCTCGAACTGCTCACCAAACCCTCGCTGCTCTTCCTCGACGAGCCCACCTCCGGCCTGGACCCGGGCATGGAGCGCTCGGTGATGCAGATGCTGCGCGGTCTGGCCGACGACGGACGCACCGTCGTCGTGGTCACCCACAGTGTGCTCAGCCTGGACGTCTGCGACCGCCTCCTGGTGCTCGCCCCCGGCGGTCGCACCGCCTACTACGGCCCGCCCGACGAGGCCCTGCCGTTCTTCGGCTTCACCGAGTGGCCGCAGGCCTTCGAGGCGTTCGAGAACGAGGACCACGCGGCCTGGCAGCGCCGGTTCCGGGAGTCGCCCCAGTACGAGCGGTACGTCGCCGCCGGGGCCCTGCCGCCCGTGCGGCCGGTCCCGGTGGCCGCTCCCGGGGCGGAGGCCGCCGACACCATCGGCCCGGAGCAGCCGCAGGGCTGGTTCCCCCAGCTGGGCACCCTGATCCGCCGCTACACGGCGGTGCTCGCCGCGGACCGGCTGTTCCTGACCGTGATGATCGCCCTGCCGTTCCTGATCGGCGTGATGTGCCGGGCGATGGCGGGCAGCCGGCTCTCCTCCGACAACGCGCTGAACTGCCTGCTCACCCTCTGCATCGGCGGTCTGCTCACCGGCTCGGCCAACGCGGTGCGCGAGATCGTCAAGGAACGGCCGATCTACCAGCGAGAACGCGTGGTCGGGCTGTCCCGCTCGGCCTATCTGGTCTCCAAGGTGGTGGTGCTCGGCACGATCACGGTGGGGCAGGCCGCCGTACTGACGGTGGTCGGCCTGGCCGGCGTCGATCTGAGCCCGACCCTGGCCAACGGGGTGACGGTGCACAGCGGCGTACTGCTGCCGCCACTGGCCGAGCTGATCATCGCGGTGGCGTTGCTGTCCTTCTCCGCGATGATGCTCGGCCTGCTGGTGTCCGCGCTGGTCCGCAAGGAGGAGGCGACGATGCCGCTGCTGGTGCTGCTCTCCGTGGTGCAGATCGTGTTCAGCGGCGCCATGCTGAAGCTGCACGGTGTGCCCGGCCTGGAGCAGTTCGCCTGGCTGGTGCCGTCCCGCTGGGGCCTGTCCGCGATGGCCCGCACCGTCGACCTGCACACCGTCCTGCCGACCGCGATCACCGCCGACCCGATGTTCCGGCAGGACCGGACCGGGTGGCTGCTGTCACTGGCCCTGCTGGTCGGGCTCGCGGTGCTGCTGGCCGTCGCCGTGCTCGCCCTGCTGCGCCGGCAGGAGCCGGCGATCATGCGGAAGTGAATCAGCGGAAGCGACCCTGCGGAAGTGACCCTGCCGATGGACGAGTTCGGGTTCCGCCCCACCCATGTGGCCCCACCCGACGGCCTGCCCAGCTGGGCCGCCCCGGACCCGGCGCAACCCGCGTCCCCGCTGGACCCGCTGCTGCCGCTGCAGTTGCTCGGCCGTGCCGGGGACTGGGCCCAGGTGCTCTGCTCCAACGGCTGGACCACCTGGGTCGACGGCCGGCTGCTCCTCTCGCTCCCCGGCGCCCCGCCCGCCGCCACCGGCC
>NZ_LGDO01000068.1:0-20675 GCF_001279805.1 Streptomyces sp. XY431 | reverse complement strand
CTCCCCACCCTCTTCACCACCGCCTGGCACACCGCCCACCCCTGACGGCGCGCCCCCGGGAACGCCGACGGCCCGTCCACCCCCGGAACCGCCAGGGGAGGACGGGCTCCGCAGCCTCAGAGAGGCGGCACCAGATCGCCCTCACTGATCGTGTACGTCAGCAGGGGTTGGACGAAGTCCGCCTCCCGGTTCTCGCGGCGCCGCAGCCGGAAGAACTCCTGCCGCTGCTCCTCGTCGGCCGGCACCAGGGGCTCGCCCTGCGGCAGGTGCGGATGCCCGTCACGGAACCGGAGCAGGGTCTTCGACGTCCGGAAGGTCACGCCCAGCCACCGGTTGTCCGCGGTCCGGGCCGGCGCGTCCAGGACGATCCGGTGCCGGAGCCGCCGATTCGACTCGACGGAGAACACGACCGCACTGTGGTGGAGCAGCGGGAGTTCGAACGTCTCGTCACCGGCGCCCTTCGATTCGACGATCAGTTTCCTCGGCGGGTCGGCGTCGGGGTGCCGGTAGCAGGAGAAGACGGCGATGAACGACCCGTCGGCCAGGTCGAGGGCCTGGTCGGAATGGCTGCCCATGGTGGTGTACGCGTTCGTGCAGCTCTCGATGAGCGCGTTGTTGAAGCCGACCGCGAGGCCCGCACGCTCCTGGATCCGCCGTGCCAGCCGCTCGTGCACGGCCCGGAAGCGCTGCGCCGGGCCGCTGTAGCGGGTGGTGGTGCGGACCAGCGGCACGCCGCCCGTCCCGTCGATCCGGGTGAGCGTGGCGCCCTGGCGGCCCTTGCCCGTGTCCTCCAGGTGGGCCGATGCCGAGAGCTCCACGAAGAGGTTCTCGTCGGCCGGCAGATCGTACGAGCGGACCTGGTCCGGGATGCTAGGGGTGGGGGGCAAGGTAGTCTCCCGTGTTCATACTGAAGCGGAATCCGTCGCCGTAGTCGATGAAGGACGAGGTCCTGTTCTCCTCGGCGTACAGCCGGCGCAGTTCGTCCATGCCGGCCGCTGTGGGCGGCTCCAGCCGCACCAGGTCCCCGGCCGCTTTCAGGAACGTGTGGTCGTCCCGGTGCACGGCTTCGGCACTCGAACAGCGCACCACGTACCCCAGGCGGGTCGGGAGCAGCTCGGCGTCCAACGACGAGGGCCGGATCTCGTGCGTGTAGAGGCGGTTGGTGGACAGCGGCACGAGGAACACGGAGCCGGGGTGGAGGGTCAGCGTGAACTGCCGCGGTAGCGCGACCCCGTCGGGCACGGCTGTCGGTTCCTTGAGGTGGAAGCGGAGCCTGGTCAGCCCACTGACACCCTTCACCCCGAGGTCGAAGGGATCCTGGGCCAGGGGCCGCAGCCCGTCGAGCCGGTCGTAGAAGGTGCAGAAGGCCATGATCCCGTTGACGGGCATGTCCTTGGTCTTGTCGGCATGGGCCGAGATCCTCGCCTTGGACTGCTTGCGCCCGTCCGTGGCACCGGAGTTGTGGTAGATCTGGGCGAGGACGTGGTTCAGCGGCGCCTGGTCGCGGAACACGGCGGCGGCCTCGCGGTTCAGCGCCTCGACGACACCCGTGTCGGTCGGGCCGAAGCCCTCGGTCGGCCCCGAGAGATTCGTGGAGCACCGCAGCAGACGGAAATGCAGGTCGTCACCGTCCCGCGTGACCGCCGTCAGATAGATCCCGCTGCGACGGGCCGTCCCGGGCTTGGTGGACTCGGTCAGCGACTGGAACGTGTGCTCCGCACGGATCCGCCCGAAGTGATCGGCGTCGGGTTCGAAGAACCGCGGGTAGTACACGCCGACACCGTGCACCCGGACAGGAACCCGACCGAGCCCGACGACACTCCACGGCGCCTCGACGTCCCCGCCCTCGTCCCCGCCGTAGCCGTGCGACAGCTCCCGCACGACGAACACCCGCGCGGCCGCCCGCAGCCGGCGGCCACTGACCGCGGCGATGTCGCCGCACAAGTAGACGGTCCTCCGCGCGAGATCGACCGCGCCCGAGGCAAGCTCCTCCGGTGTGACGACCGACCCGAAGAAGCGCGCCACCACGTCATGACCGTGCACCACCGAAGGCGCGACCAGGACGCTGCCCGCCTCCTCGACGCGGGCCTCTGCCGCCTCCGTCGCGTCCATCAGGAACTACCGCCCTTCGCGGACTTCAGTGAATTGCCCACAACCGTTGATCGCCGATGGTCTCACGCGGGTCGGACAGCGGGTAACGCCCGCCCTGCGGCTGTCGCCGCCCGCAGCGAGTCGTCCCGGTGCTCGGGGGCGGTCTCCTCCGGCGTGCCGGTGTTCGCCGCCGGGCCGGCTGCCGAGGAGACTGGGCGCTGTGACTGATGTGCGCGAGAACCTGACCTATGAGAAGTTCGGCCTGGCGGTGCGCGAACTCGCGCGGACGATCGCCGACGACGGGTACGAACCCGACCTCATCCTGAGCATCGCTCGCGGCGGTGTGTTCGTGGCGGGCGGTCTGGCGTACGCGCTGGACTGCAAGAACATTCACCTGGTGAACGTGGAGTTCTACACGGGTGTGGGCACCACTCTGGAGATGCCCGTCATGCTGGCGCCCGTCCCCGCGGCGATCGACTTCACCGACAAGAAGGTCCTGATCGCGGACGACGTCGCCGACACCGGCAAGACCCTGAAGCTGGTGCACGACTTCTGCCTCGGTCACGTCGCCGAGGTGCGGTCCGCCGTCATCTACGAGAAGTCGCACTCGCTCGTGAAGTGCGAGTACGTGTGGAAGCGCACGGACGACTGGATCAACTTCCCGTGGTCGGTGGAACCGCCGGTCGTCCGACGCGAGGGCCAGGCACTCGACGCCTGACCGGAGCATCGCCGCCGAGGCCGCGTCCGAGGCCGGCCCGGTGGCGCTCGGGCCTGACGACGTATCGGCATGCTGCGCGGGATTGACTGCTGGAGGCGCCCGGCCCTACTTTGAACGCGTTCAATCTCGTGGAGGGGGCATGGGGATGAGGCAGAACACCGGACCAGTGGCGGCTGTGGCGGCCGTGGCGGGTGGGGGACGGGTCGGGGGGAAGGAACGCGGTCTTCGCTGCGACACCGCGCATTCCCTCACCGTCACCCTGCTCGCCCTCCTGCCCGCCGCCTACCTGCTGGTGTTCGAACTCGACGACGGCTACCCCGGCGGGGACCCGGCAATGTTCCTCTTGTGCGTGCTGCCGCTCCTGCTGCTCCCGTTCGCCATCGGCGCGCGCGGCTGGGCGGACCACGGCAGGGCGGCCCTGCGCTGGTTCCTGCGCGCAGCCACGCACTACGTACTCCTCTTCCTGGCGCCGACGCTGCTGCTCCTGGACCTGGCCGCGCTGGCCCTCAGGGCGTCCTACGGCGGCACCTGGAGCTCGAGCGAGTCACTGCTGGAGCTGCTCGCTCTCTCCGCGTTGGTGATCGGCGGTCCGGTCGTCCTGGCCCTGCTCATGGTGGCCCCGTGGGCCGCCCGCGGCCGCGACGCCCGCTGCGCCCTCACCGTGCTGGCCAACCTGCTACCGCTCTTCCTGGTCATGCTCGGCGGCATCCCGGCAGTGCTCGTCGTCATGGTCAACGTGGTCTTCACCTGCCGGGTGATGCCCGCGGCCACCCTGCGCCGGCGCCGGTCGATCGAGGCGTAGGGGTGCCGACGGGCCCACGGACGTGCTGCTCACCCCGGCCCCACCCTGTTCGAGCCGCATCCGGTCAGGGCGGGCCTCCACCGGCGGGGCCTGGCGGTGCCGGGATCCCCGGAAGGAAAGCGGCCGTCCCCGGGCGGGCGGCGAAGGCCCGCCCGGCGCCCGGGTGGCGAAATGGTTGGTGTGCGGGGCCGGCGGAACCGGGTAACGTCCTTGTTGTTCTTCCAGACGCCGATCTACGAGTGAGAGCGTGACGGGCCTCTGCTGACATCCTTCGATGTCGCTGCCCGTTCCCCGCCGTTGAATCCGCAGATCACTTCACATCATTGACCGGAGACCCCTGACCGTGAGCAAGAACATCAACAACCCCGTGGGCATGGGCGGCGGCCAGCGCAAGAGGCTGTCCCGCGCCGAACGGCAGAACAACGGCCCGCACCGCAACCTCGACCGCCAGGGTGCGGCCGACCAGAAGGCGGAGCTGGTGCGCAAGATGCGCGAGAAGGCAGGCACAACCGAGAGCGCCGAGCAGGCGGGCGACGACACCGCACAGAGCTGACGCACCGCCGCCGTAGGGAGGCACGGAGCAGGGTCCGGACCGCGACACGCGGTCCGGACCCTGCTGCCGTACCGGGCGCGGCCGGTCCTGCTCAGCTCTCGGCCGCCGACCCGGTCGCCGCCGCTGCCATCGTCCGCCAGGAGTGGACCGTCCTTCATCGGGGAGATGGACGCGATCTTCGTGACCTGGATCATCGCCGGACCCTGACCTGCGTCAAAACCAGCTGGAGACAGCCGGGCCCCTCGCGCTCGTCGACGTGAGGGGCCCGGCTATCAGAGTACGCCTGCATCCAGCCGGCCTTTCCGGCCGGGCCGGCCCTGCGCCTGGCGGCCGCACTGCTCCCCGGGAGCGGAAGCGGCCGGCGGCTGCCCCGCGGTCGGCGAACAGGTGAGCGGTGCGGCCTGCCGGTCGTCCGTGGATGGGGGGATCGCGTTCGACAGCGGCAGGTGGATGCCCTGCCTGTCACCGCGAGTTTCCTCCTGGATGGATGATGCGAAGGTGTGAGTGGTCAGGGTGGAGTCCGGCTGGTCGGGTGGGAGCTACTGGAGACGGGTCGCGGTCCGGACGAGGTCGGCGACGGCTCTGGACCGGCTGTGCGGCGGCCAGGCGATCACGGTGGTGACCGTCGGCGCGTCCAGCACGGGCACGGCGGCGAGGTCGGCGTGCAGTTGGTCCCGGCACGACTCCGGTGAGACCGCGCAGGCCCGGCCGAGCGCGACGAGCTGCAGCAACTGCGCGTGGTCGCGGACCTGCGGGCCGGGGCCGGGCGGGTAGGTGCCGTCGGGGTCGGGCCAGCGTGGGAGGGGCAGGCCCGGCAGCGCGGTGATGTCGGCCATGTGCACATGGGCCCGGGCGGTGAGCGGATGCCCGGCCGGCAGGACCGCCACCTGGCTCTCCGTTCTGAGCTCCTCGGTGTGGAATCCGGCCGTCGAGTCGAACGGCCGGTGCAGCAGCGCCACGTCGGCCCGGCCCTCGCGCAGGAATCGTGCCTGCTCGGCCGGGCCGCACAGGATGACGTCGACGGGGACCGCGCCGGGTTCGGCGGCGTACGCGTCGAGCAGTCCCGCCAGCAGTTCACGGGACGCGCTGGCCTTCGTGACCAGGACCAGGCCGGGGCGGCCGGTCACGGAAAGGGCGGCGCGGCGGGTCCGACGTTCGGCGGCCTCGACCGCGTCGAGAGCCGCCCGGCCCTCGACCAGCAGCACCGAGCCGGCCTCGGTCAGCGCGACAGTGCGACTGGTCCGATCCAACAGTGCTGCCCCGAGCCGGCGTTCGAGCTGCTGGATCGCCCGTGACAACGGTGGCTGCGCGATCCCGAGCCGCTGCGCGGCACGCCCGAAGTGCAACTCTTCGGCGACAGCGACGAAATACCGCAGTTCCCGGGTCTCCATCCGGCCACGTTATCCCGGATCAATACCCTGACGGTATCGTTGCCCACCCGATCGGTCTTGGACCCCCACCGAGGTCCGGGAGCAGCATGGTCCCCATGAACGAACGAACGATCGCGCTGGTCACCGGCGCGAACAAGGGAATCGGCTACGAGATCGCCGCGGGCCTGGGCGCTCTCGGCTGGAGCGTCGGCGTCGGCGCCCGCGACGACCGGCGCCGGAGCGCCGCGGTGGAGAAGCTGCGCGCCGCCGGCATCGACGCGTTCGCCGTACCGCTGGACGTGACCGACGACGCGAGCGCGACCGCCGCCGCGCGGCTGATCGACGAACAGGCCGGACGCCTCGACGTGCTCGTCAACAACGCCGCCATCGCCGGCGACATGCCCCAGGAGCCCAGCCGGATCGACCCCGCCACCATCCGCACGGTCGTGGACACCAACGTGATCGGCGTCGTCCGCGTCACCAACGCGATGCTGCCGCTGCTGCGCCGCTCCGCCGCACCGCGGATCGTGAACATGTCCAGCAGCGTCGGTTCCCTCGTCCGGCAGTCAGGACCCGCCGCCGAGCGGACGGCAGGTCCGCTGTCCGCGGCGTACGCGCCGTCGAAGACGTTCCTGAACGCCGTCACCCTCCAGTACGCCCGGGAGCTGAGCGGCACGAACATCCTGATCAACGCCGGCTGCCCCGGCTACGTCGCCACCGACCTCAACGGCTTCCGCGGCGTGCGCACCCCCGAACAGGGCGCGGCGATCGCCGTCCGACTCGCGACCCTGCCCGACGGCGGCCCCAGCGGACAGTTCTTCGACGACGCCGGCGTGGTGCCCTGGTGATCTGCACGGCAGCCGTCACTCGCTAGGCCGCTGCCGCTGCCGCTGCCGCTGCCGCTGCCGCTGGTGCCGCCGCTGGTGCCGCCGCCGCGCCCACGCGTCCCGAACAGATCCGTCCCCCCGACCTGCCGAATCCCCCTGCGCTCGGTCACAACCGGGCCGAAAACCCGGAGCGGGGGGGCAGCAAGGGTGGCACCTGTCCTGGCAGGTCACCGGACGGCTTCCGTCACGGGCCGGACCCCGGGCGGAGTGCCGGCCCGCGTCCTACGACACATTCCCGTCCTGACCGGCGCGATCCGGCGCGACGGCCACATCCTCACGGCCGGGGGCGGTGGGGCCGTGGCGGTCCCAGCCGGGGGAGCGGATCTCCAGGGTGACGTCCGGGCTGTGCACCTCCGCCCCGCAGGTGCGGCAGGTCCAGGCCGCGTCCAGCGGGTGGCCGGGGTCGTCCGAGTCGTGCGGGTGGTCCCGGTGGTCCGGATGGTGGCGCAGCACCACCGGTGGCTCGGGCGACAGCCAGCGGTCGCCCCAGGCGAGCAGGGCCTGGGTGAGCGGGGCGAGGTCCCGGCCGGCCTCGGTGAGGTGGTACTCGTAGCGCGGCGGGCGCTCGCTGTAGGCGCGGCGTTCGACCACTCCCGCTTCCTCCAGGGCCCGTAGCCGGGCGGTGAGCCGGTCGCGGGGGGCGCCGGTGTTGCGGGCGATCCGGTCGAACCGGTGGTTGCCGTAGAAGAGCTCGCGTACGGCGAGCAGCGCCCACTTCTCGCCGAGGACCTGCAGCGCGGCCGCGATGGAGCAGGGGCGGCCCGGCAGTGCGGTGGCGGCGGCACGGGCGGCTGTGGGCCGGGGGGCATCGGTGTGCGGGGTCACTCCATCAGCCTCCCACAGTGGGTTGCGTATTCAAACTCACTGCCGCTAGCGTTCCGGGCCATGAAGTCAGTTGGAATATCAAACCCAGTAGTCGCGCCGACCGACCGGGACCACCCCCACCGGCGCACCGCGTTCCTGGTACTCGCCGCCGCGGTCTTCGTCTCGAACCTCGACCTGTTCATCGTCAACGTCGCCCTCCCGGCGATGCAGCAGCACTTCCACGGCAGCAGCCTGGCCACCCTGTCCTGGGTGCTGAACGGCTACGCCATCGTCTTCGCCGCGCTGCTGGTCCCCGCCGGACGGCTGGCCGACCGCATCGGCCACCGGACGGTGTTCCTCGCCGGGCTGGCCGTCTTCACCGCGGCCTCCGCACTGTGCGCACTCGCCCCGACCGTCGGCTGGCTCGACGCCGCCCGGGTGCTCCAGGCGGCTGGCGCGGCCGCGCTGATGCCGACCTCACTGGCACTGCTGCTGGATGCCACTCCCGCAGCCGAGCGCCCCGGCGCCGTCCGGGCCTGGGCCTCGATCGGCGGGATCGCCGCAGGCCTCGGACCGGTCCTCGGCGGACTGCTGGTCGAGGCCGACTGGCGCTGGGTGTTCATCGCCAACGTCCCGGTCGGCATCGCCGCCATCGCCGCGGGCGCCCGCGTACTGCCCAGGTCGCGCGCCAAGGAGAACGGACCGCTGCCGGACCTGTTCGGCGCCGTCCTGCTCACCGCCGCCATCGCCACCCTCACCGTCGCCCTGGTCAAGGCCGACGAATGGGGCTGGCTCTCGCCCCAGGTCCTGGGCGGCCTGCTCGCGAGCACCCTGCTGACCGCCTGGTTCCTGCGCCGCTCGGCCCGCCACCGCGCCCCCATCGTCGAACTTCCGCTGTTGCGGGTGCCGGTCTTCGCCGCCGCCAACACCGCAGCCCTGCTGTTCACCCTCGCCTTCGCCGGCATGCTGCTGACCTCGGTCCTGTGGTGCCAGCAGACCTGGGAGTACTCGGCGCTGCGCACCGGACTCGCCATCGCCCCCGGACCGCTGCTGGTGCCGCCGGTCGCACTGGGCAGCGCCGCCCTGGTGCGCAGGCTCGGCCCCGGACGGGTCGCCGCGCTCGGCACCCTGCTGTTCGCCGCAGGCATCGGCTGGTGGACCGCCGCCGTCGGTGTCCGGCCCGGCTACGCCACCGAACTGCTGCCCGGACTGCTGCTCACCGGCCTGGGGGTGGGACTGACCCTGCCCACCCTCGTCGGGTCCGCCGCGGCGGCGCTGCCGCCCACGCGCTTCGCCACCGGCTCGGCGATCACCACGATGGCCCGCCAGATCGGCGCGGTGGTGGGCGTGGCGCTGACGGTCAGCCTGATCGGCACCCCGCACGGGCCGCAGGCCGCCCTGGACGGCTTCCGGCGCGGCTGGACGCTGGTGATCGCGGCAGCGCTGCTGGCCTGCGCGGCCGCCCTGGTGCTCGCCGCCGCCCAGCGCCGTGCAGCGGATCCGCGGTAGCCGACACCCGTTGGCCACCACCACCTTGACGTTGCCGGGCGGGGTGGTGGCGTGACCGCTCCTCGGGTGCTCGTGCCGGGGCGGGGCGGTCTGCGGCGCGTGGGCCGCTCGTCGGGGGCGGAGATCCCGCAGACCGGGCCGGGCAGCCGGCGGCGCAGGTGCACGCCGATCGCGAGGGCGGAGCCCTCCCGGGCCGTCGCCGCGCTGTCCCGCCCGGCGGCGGGTGCTGCCGCGCCGTCGTAGGTTGCGAGCATGACCAGTCAAGAGACGACGATCCCGGCCGCGGGGGTCCGCTCGCTGGACGAGGTGTTCGACGCGATCGAGACCGCCAACCGCCGCCCGCAGCCCTGGACCGGGTTCGACCACGCAGTCCTGGGCGCCTACCGGTGGGCCGCCGGAGTCCAGGTCGCGGGACCGGTCACCGCCGCCGCCGCGGTCGGCGCCGTCGGGCCGTGCCGGAACCAGCTGCTGGCCGAATGCCGGGCCGCCGAGGTCCGTCTGCGCCGTGCCGTGGAGACACGGGCGGACGCCGCGTCCGCCCTGGGCGCCTACCGGGCGCTGGCCTGGCTCTGCGGCCATCTCGACGACCGTCCCTGACCGCCGCCGGCCTCCCGGGCAGGGCTCGCCTGCGTCGCGGGCCCGGTCGACCGGGCCGAGCCCGGGGGCGAGCGGCTTGCGGGGTGCAGGCCGTGCTCGGCACCGGGAAGAGGTTGTTCTCCCCGTCCTGGACGCGGGCGGCGACTTCGTCCATGAGCCGCTGCAACGCGGGGGCCGTCCGCGCGTCGTCGGTGTCCGTCCGGCGCCGGGGGTGGGTCCGGCGACCTCCTGCGCGGCCTCGCAGCCCTGGCCGGCCGAACCCACGGGCCGTCCGCCCACGGCTACGCCGGTCGGCGCAGCCCCGCAGCACGAGCAGCAGATGCGCACCGGCCTGCTGCACGCCGCGTCGATGACCACTGCGGTCGGCCTGTACGCGGCGTCGTGGGCGGCTCGCGCACGCGGCAGGGCCGGGCTCGGCCGGGGCCTCGGCCTGGCGGGGCTGGCCGTGCTGGGCGGCGGGGCCGCGCTCGGCGGCCACCTCGCCTACCGGCAGGGAGCCGGAGTGAACAAGGCGGAGCCCGTTCTGCACCTCGTCGAGCCCGGCTGGCACGACCTCGGCCCTGCTGAGGACTTTCCGCTCGGGGCGGGGGTGCGCCGTACCGTCGGCGAGGTCCCCGTGCTGGTGGTCCGCGAGGCGGACGAGCTGTTCCGCGTGCTGGCCGACCGGTGCAGCCACGCCTCCGGCCCGCTCTCCCAGGGTGAGGTCGCGGACGGCCGCGTCACCTGCCCCTGGCACGGCAGCGCGTTCCGCCTGGCCGACGGCTGGAACGTGGGCGGCCCGGCCACCGCACCCCAGCCGTGTTTCACCACCCGCACCGACGCCGACGGCACCCTCCAGGTGCGCCTGCCCGACGCGGGCTGACCACGGGGCCTCCGCATCCCCGCCCCGTGTCAGGAGCCCAGTACGACGGCCGAGAACTTCGTGATCGACGTGACCCGCATCCGCGAGGAGGCCGCCGGGAGAGGGCGGGCGGGGCGGTGACCCAGCCGTCCGCACCGGTCCCACCAGGCGCAGCCCCGGCGGTTTGTGCACCGTCGTGCGGGCAGACGACCAATGACCGCACGAACGACACCCAGCCGGGAGGGACCCCATGGTCAGAATCCTCTACAAGCCCCTCGGGTTGCTGTTCGGTGCCCTCGGCGGAGTCGTCGCCGGGGCCGTCTTCAAACGACTCTGGGCACTCCTCGGCCACCAGGACGACGCCCCGACCACCACCGACCCGGACCGCAGCTGGACCGAAGTGCTGACCGCAGCCGCACTGCAAGGCGCGGTGTTCGCCCTCGTCAAGGCGGCGATCGACCGCGGCGGGGCGGTCGGCACCCGCCGCCTGACCGGCACCTGGCCCGACTGAGAAGGCGCGAGCAGCCCCAACGGCGTGCTGCGGCGGTGCAGCGAGCGGAGAGTGCCGACGGTGGGAGAAGCCGGGTCGCGGCCGTCGTGCAGCAAGCCGAACTGTTCGGAAGGTTGAGGACATGGACAAGCCAGCCCCCGTGAAGAAGATCATCGATGCCCTCGCCGACGTTGCGGAGGCGCACCGCGAGGAAGTGCGCCCGACGCCCGGCGCGCCGAGTTCACAACCGCCGTCCGTCGCCGAGCCCGTCGAACCACGTCCGCCCCTGCCGCCCAAGCCGGACCAGCAGGCGCCCGCCGGTGTGACGGCAACGGGCCGGTCGGCGGGGGCCCCGACGGACGCGAGGGCGCAGAACGGCGGATATCTGACGACCGCGCAGGGTACGCGGGTGGCGGACTCCGACCACTCGCTGAAGGCCGGGCCCCGCGGCCCGGTGCTGCTGCAGGACCACCACCTGCGGGAGAAGATCACCCACTTCGACCACGAGCGCATCCCGGAGCGCGTCGTGCACGCCCGCGGTGCCGCCGCCCACGGGGTGTTCCACGGCTACGGCACCGCCACCGCTGTGTCGAGGGCCGCCTTCCTCGCGGAGGGAGCACAGACGCCGGTGTTCGTGCGCTTCTCCACCGTGCTGGGCTCCCGGGGCTCGGCCGACACCGTGCGCGACACCCGGGGATTCGCCACGAAGTTCTACACCACCGAAGGGGTCTTCGACCTGGTGGGCAACAACATCCCGGTGTTCTTCATCCAGGACGCGATCAAGTTCCCTGACGTCATCCACGCGGGCAAGCCGCACCCGGACCGGGAGATCCCGCAGGCGCAGAGTGCCCACGACACGTTCTGGGACTTCGTGTCCCTGCACACCGAGGCCACCCACCACACCATCTGGAACATGTCCGACCGCGGCATTCCGCGCTCCTACCGGATGATGGAGGGCTTCGGGGTCCACACCTTCCGTCTTGTCGACGCCGACGGCGCGAGCACCCTGGTGAAGTTCCACTGGAAGCCGAAGGCCGGCGTGCACTCCCTCGTGTGGGAGGAGGCGCAGCTGATCGGCGGCCTGGATCCGGACTTCCACCGGCGCGACCTCGCGGACGCCATCGAGGCGGGCAACTTCCCGCAGTGGGAGCTCGGCATCCAGACCTTCCCCGACACCCCCGACCAGACCTTCGAGGGAATCGACCTGCTCGACCCGACGAAGTTCGTCCCCGAGGAGCTCGCCCCGGTGCGGCCGATCGGCCTGATGACCCTCAACGCGAACCCCACGAACTTCTTCGCCGAGACCGAACAGGTCGCCTTCCACCCCGGCCACCTCGTGCCGGGTATCGACGTCACCGACGACCCGCTCCTCGCGGGCCGCCTGTTCTCCTACCTGGACACGCAGATCAGCCGCCTGGGCGGCCCGAACTTCGCCCAGATCCCGGTCAACCGCACCCACGCCCCGGTCAACGACATGCTGCGCGACGGCTTCCACCAGGACGCCGTGCACGAGGGTGCGGCCCCGTACAAGCCGAACTCGCTGGACGGTGGCTGCCCGTTCTTCGCCGGCGTCGGCGAGCACGCCTTCGTGGAGCATCCGACGCCGATCGCGGCGGCGGCCAAGGTCCGCGAGGCGCCGGCCTCGTTCGGCGACCACTTCAGCCAGCCCCGGCTGTTCTGGCTCAGCCTCACCCCGGTCGAGCGCGAGCACGTGATCGCCGCCTACACCTTCGAACTGTCGAAGGTGTACGAGCAGGCGATCAAGGAGCGGGTGCTGACCGTCCTTGCGCGGATCGACGCCCAGCTCTGCCGAGAGGTCGCCACGGGTCTGGGTCTGCCGGTGCCGCCGACCGGCACCGCGCCCGCTGACGTCGCCCCGAGCCCGGCCCTGTCGCAGCTGGGCGGGCGGTGGCCGGCAACGGGCCGGGTGCTCGGCATCGTCACCGCCACCACCAGCAACCCGGACGCCGTGCGCGGGGTGCGGGAAGCCGCCCTGGCCGCAGGGCTGTCGCCGCTGCTCATCGGCCCGACCGGCGCGCCGTTGGCCGACGACCTCGCCGTGCAGCGGACCCTCGGTGCCACCCGGTCCGTCGAGTTCGACGCGCTGCTGGTGGCCGACGCTCCCGCACCCGGCGCCGACGACCGAGGGGCGCGCGACGCCAAGGCGGGTGCGGTCGCGGGCGGTCGGCCGACGCTCGACTCCCGGGCCGTCCTGCTGGTCAACGAGGCCTACCGGCACGCAAAGCCGATCGCCGGCCTCGCGGACGCCCGCGTGCTGTGGGCCGCGGCGGGAATCGACCCGCAGGCACCCGGCGTGTTCACCGGGACCGACGGTGCCCGCGCCGTCTCCGCCCTTGTGGAGGACCTCGGCACGCACCGGGTGTGGGAGCGCTTTCCGCCCGCCGGCCACTGAGCCCTCGGCGCGGGCCGTGGTCCGCGGCCCGCGGCCCGTGTGCCAGCAGCCCGTGCTGTGGGCCGCGGGCACACGGGCGGGAGGGAGCGAGGACACGCCCTGTTCGGCTGCGCCGATCTCCAGGGGCAGGTCCCGGGCCGCCAGGCCGGTCTCCGGCTCCGGACCGGCTTCCTGCGGAAGGCGCGTCGCGCCCGGTCAGGGCAGGGGCACGACGTGCAGGCAGATGTGGCGGCCGGGCTCCGCCGGCGCGTGCTTGCTCGACGCGGTTGCCGAGGCATGTACGCGGCACACGAGACAGCGGGCCCGCACGGCGGACGGGAGGCGGCCGGTGGCCGGCGGGCGTACGTTGCCGACATGACCACGGCCGTTGACAGGTGTTCGAGGCGATCAGGGCGGCCGACCGGCTGCCCCCGCCATGCGACGGCGCGGGTCCTACCGGGCGCGGTCCTGGCTCGGCGGTCAGCTCCCCGGGTCCGAGGGAAGAAGCAGAGTCATGGGCCGATTCGATTCATTCACCGCCATGCTCGACTACCCGGTGTATGTCGTCACCGCGACGGCCGAGCAGGAACGCGCGGGGTGCCTGGTCGGTTTCGCCGGCCAGTGCTCGATTCGACCGCCCCGATTCTCCGTGTGGATCTCCAAGGCGAACCGTACCTACGCCGTCGCGTCGTGCTCGCAGGTGCTGGTGGTCCATCTGCTCCCGACGCACCGGCATGATCTCGCCGAGCTGTTCGGCGGCCGCACGGGTGACGAGGTCGACAAGTTCGAGGTCGCCGAGTGGGAGGCAGGGCCGTACGGAGTCCCGGTGCTGGCGGGCGCTGCGGCCTGGTTCGCAGGCCGTGTTCTCGACCGGGCGGACTGGGGCGACCACGTGGGCTTTCTCCTGGAGCCGCTCGACACCGGGGCCGCGTCGAGCAGCGGGCCGCTGACGTTCCGGGACGTCAAGGACATCGATGCCGGGCACCCCGCATGATGCCGGGCACTTCGGACGAAGAAGCCGGGCACGGGGGCAGGACGGGACAAGGAGACGGCCGGTGACAACGAGCAGCGGCGGGGGAGCGGCCGGGAGCGGCCGCGACGAGACGCCCCAGGAACGGGCGGACCGGCTGTGGAGCGAGATGCTCCAGGAGGTACGCGTGTGTCAGACCGGTGCGCAGATCCTGTTCGGGTTCCTGCTCAGCGTCGCCTTCACCCCCCGCTTCGCAAGCCTGCCCGACTTCGACAAGCACCTCTACACCGCAACCGTGGTGCTGGGCGCGGTCGCCACCGGAGCGCTCGTCGCGCCCGTCGCCTTCCACCGCTTCCTCGCCGGCCACGGCATGAAGCCGGAGTTGATCCACGTCGCCGGCCGACTCATCGCCACCGGCCTCGTCACCCTGGCTCTGACGATCAGCGCAGCCCTGCTGCTCCTGCTGCGCACCGCCACGAGCGGCGCACCGGTGGCGTGGATCCTCAGCGGCGCCGTCCTGCTCTGGTTCACCACCGCCTGGCTGATCCTGCCGCAGGTCGTACTGAGGCGCACCGCCGCCCGCCGACGTCGCCGGACGCAAGGCTGACCGCGCGGCCGGTGAGGGCCGGGCCGGTCGACCGGACCCGCGACCTCGTGACCGGGTGCGGCAAGCCCTGAAACGGTACCGGGCCCTCCCTCGGTCGGTCGGAAGGGCCCGTGCCAGGGCGCGCGGCCCGGGGCGGCTGCCCGTGTCCGTGCGCGTTGAACAGATCGGTGGTGCCGGTCAGGTCCAGAAGGCGCCGCACCTGCGGCGAGGCGCTCGTCAGGACGAGGCTCCTACCGGTGTCCTCGGCCAGCAACCGCACCGAGAGCAGAGCGTTCAGACCACGGCAGTCGCAGAAGGACACCTGCTCCATCACCACGTCCGCTGGTGCCGGCCCGCGGTGCCGCGCTCAGCGCCCGGGCGAAGTCGGCCGCGACGTCCATGTCGATTTCCCCGCGCACCACCGCGCGGCAGTGGCCCGCGTGGTGCTTGCGAGCCGGACGGCGAGATGCGGCGGGCCGAGCTCACCGAGGGGTACGGAGTCCGGCCCGCCGGGGAGCGCGGTCGGGGGCGGGAAGCAGGGGTATCCACAATCGGCTCCTTGGGTGTCCGCGGTGTCCCGAGGCTCGGCCGGATCCGGGCTCCCCGGCCGCGCTCCCGGCCCCAGGCACTGAGGGCGTCCGGCCGGGCGATCGCGCGGCAGGAATCGAGGGCGGGGAGGCCGAGCGGATGTTGGTTGACGTTCAACGCGGTTGAGCGCATCCAACTGCTCCCAGGGCGTCCCCCAGTCGGTGGCTGCCCGAGCGGAGTGCACAGACTCCGCCAGGGTGAGCCTCAGGCCTGCCCGCCTCCGACTTTCGGCCCGGCGCTCGCCCATGCGGATGACGATCAGGGCCCTCAAGTCGCAGCGGTCGCGCTGAGCGCTGCCACGCCGCGGATCTGCACCGCTGTCGTGACGAATCGTAAGCCCAGGCGCTGCCGGGCCAGCGTTGCCTCTGCCGCGTCGATTCCGGCGCGACGGGCGTTGAGCTCGAGCAGTCCCACCGCGCCGTCGGCGTCCGTGGCCACCAGCAGGTGGTGCAGCGCCTCGATGGCGCTGGCCTCCAACTCGCGCGAGCACAGGGTGGACAGGAAGAGCATCGCGAGGGCTCCCTGCAGGTCCTGGTGGCGCAACGCCACCAGCGCGCACTCAGCGGTCACGTAGCCAAGCATCGCGTCGGGTCCGACCGCGCCGATCGACTCGTCGAGCAGTTGCGGGTAGTCACGGGTCTTGCGACGCAGTACGGCAGCAGACGTGAGCTGGCCGGGTTTCGGATCCGGCAACGGCGCGACAAGCGGCTGAGCCTCTGCGAGCAAACGTTCGAGCTGGCCGGCGGTTGCCACGATCTCTGGCGGGGCGACTGTCAGGGACCGGACCGTTGCGCGGGCGGTCGCGTCGAGTCGGCTTAGGAGGTCATTCGAGTCAACGATGCACACAGGATCAATCCGACGAGGGTGGTGTGGTAACAGGCCGCGAACGACCGCTCGGTCTCTCGGCCGTTCGGCATCAGGCTCCCGTTGTCGTCGAGGCTCTGTAGGAAGATCGGCAGCGCGAGCGCCCGCACGTCGGGCCGACAGTCCTCCAACACGAGACCGCACGTGAGCAGCTCGCCGAGCATGTCGTACTCCTCATGCACGGCGCAGTCGATGGTCATGCTGTCAACGATCGCAGCGACGTTCGGCAGCGCGTCCCGTGGCACGCGCTCCTGGCCGAAGGCGCCCGCGTACAGCAGCGCGTGCGTGAGGGCGTACGTCGCCTCGCGGTCCAGCAGCAAGCGGCATGCTGAACGCGCGGCGAAGGTCCGGCCCAGGAGCTCGTCAAAGGCTGCTTGTGGCACGTCGACAGTGCCGGTGGCGCGCGCGAAGTATGCGTGGTCGAGTTCGCGGTACGGGATGACCTCTGCGGCGTGCGGGAAACCGGCCTTCGTCGCGTGGGCCAGAGTCGCCTCGTGGTAGTCACTGCGCAGGCCGCGTTGGCGGAGGATCAGATAGGGGAGCAGGAGGGCCCACGCCCACTGCAGCCGCGTCCGGGCGAGCTGCCCGAACGCGGGGTCGGCGAGGTGCTGCTCGAGGAACGGCCGCCAGCGGTCGTTGAGCACGGCGAAGTCCAGTGGTGAGCGATCCAGGACGTCGTCGAGGATGGCCAACTCTGCGAACCGCTGCAGCGAGTTCGAGGTCGTCACACCCGGCTCAATCCACGGCGTGAACTGCTCGAGCTCCCGATCGACCCACCCGGCGAGGGGCGCGGCGAGATCGATCGGGAACTTTGAAGCCACGGCTACTGGTCCAGCGTGTGATAGGCGTACCACGGACCGATCAGTGTGCCAACACCGCCTCCGGTACCTCGATCAAGGCGCTGGGCGGCAACGGCAACGCCGCCCAGCGGTGGGCGTTCTGGGACGCGGGCAACGGTCAGTGGATCCTCGAGACCCTGCTCACGGACGGCAAGGCCGCGCCGGGCCAGGGCATGGTGATGGACCACAACCCCGGCGTCCACCGCGCCCATCTGACGCAGAATCAGCAGGGGAACGCCAACCAGCGGTGGTCCTTCCGCGACGCGGGCAACGGCTGGTACTGGATCGTCAGCGCCACCGACGGCGGCTGCCTCACCGCGAACAACGCCGGTGAGCAGCTCGGGGTGTGGCGGTGGCGGTGGCACCGGCGGAGGTGGTGGCACCGGTGGCGGTGGTGGCGGCCAGCCGTCCTCCGACTGTGCCCTTCAGCCTCCCGGCGCGGAGCGCCAGGGCTCCTGGATGTGGCGGAACTTCACCATCTGCCGCGGCCAGACCTTCGAGGCCACCGGGAACCCGGACCAGTGGACCGTCCTGAAGATGGAGGACAACGGCGAACTGGCGCTCTGGTACACGGAGGTCAACGAACTCGGCCAGGAGCGCCGGGTCAAGGAGTGGAGCGCTCCGGGCAGCGCCGGCTGCGGCACCCGGGCGATCATGCAGAGGGACGGCAACTTCGTCGTCTACGGCGCCGGCAACCAGCACTGCTGGTCCTCCGGCACCAACGGCCACACCGACGCCTGGCTGGAGATCAACCAGTCGGGAACACTCTCGATCTGGTGGACCGACCAGAACCTGGCCCAGATCGGACTGGGTGGGCTGCTCACCCTGATCAGCTTGATCCCGCAGCTGGAATGGAGGGAGGGCACCCAGCACAGGATCTCCGTTCCCAACTGCGGCAGGATCAAGTGCTTCTGATGCCGGTTCCCGACCGATCACCTCGCTGACGGCGCCCGGCGACGCCGAAGGCCCGCCCCCGCGCCCGACGCTGTTGGTCAGTTCCGCCCCGCTGGATCTCATCCGGCGGGGCGGAGCGTTGCGAAGGGCGAGACGCGGATCTCGGCGAGTGCCTCGAGCCCTCGATGCAGGGGCTGGCGCCCGCCGACACCGTCCGCTTGCCCGGACCCGTCGCCCGGCTCATGCCGGGCGCCGGGCGCCGGGGACCGGCCGCGTCACGATGTCCAGGGCGCCGAGGCGGCCGAGCTGCCGGGCCTGCCGGGCCTGCCGGGCGTCGGGCCCGGTGTCGCGCCCGCAGTGGGGCGACGTTCGCGATTCGTAAGGCCCGGTGTCCCGGATTCCCGTGCGGTCCGTTCCTACAGTGGCCGGGAGGTTGTTCCCGAGGAGAGAGGCGGACCGCGATGACGGTCGACCAGGATGTCCTGCCCAGCGCCGAGGTGGGCGTGATCGGCGGATCCGGGCTCTACGAGCTACTGGACGACGTGACCGAGGTGCGGGTGGAAACCCCGTACGGTGAGCCCAGCGACGCGCTGTTCGTGGGTGAGGCGGCCGGCCGCCGGGTCGCGTTCCTGCCGCGGCACGGACGGGGCCACCGGCTCCCCCCGCACCGGATCAACTACCGCGCGAACCTGTGGGCGCTGCACACCCTGGGCGTGCGCCAGGTGCTGGCACCCTGCGCGGTCGGCGGACTGCGACCGGAGTTCGGGCCGGGCACCCTGCTGGTGCCCGACCAGTTCGTGGACCGGACCTCGGGGCGCCCGCAGACCTTCTACGACGGTCTGCCGCTGCCGGACGGCACGGTGCCGGAGGTGGTGCACGTGTCGGTGGCCGACCCGTACTGCCCGGCCGGGCGGCAGGCGGCGATGGAGGCCGCCCGGGAGGCGGCCTGGGAGCCGGTCGACGGCGGCACGCTGGTGGTCATCGAGGGCCCGCGCTTCTCCACCCGCGCGGAGTCCCGCTGGTTCACCGCCAACGGCTGGTCGGTGGTCGGTATGACCGGTCACCCGGAGGCCGTCCTCGCCCGTGAACTCGGGCTCTGCTACAGCTCGGTGGCCCTGGTGACCGACCTCGACGCGGGCGTGGAGAGCGGTGCGGGCGTCACCCACGGCGAGGTGCTGAAGGAGTTCGCCCGCAACGTCGACCGGCTGCGCACCGTGCTGTTCAAGGCGGTGGAGCGCCTCCCGGTGGTGCGCGACTGCTCGTGCCCGCACGCCCTGGACGGCCTCACGACCGGTCTTCCCGGGGTGCCCGGCGCCTGACGGCCCGATCGCGGCGCCCGACGGCCCGCTCCCGGCGCCGCCGCCGTCCGGCGAGCGCGACCAGCAGCGCGAGTCCGGCGGTGGCGGCCAGCACCAGCAGCCAGTTGCGCAGATAGGGCAGCGGCAGCACGGACGCGTTGCCGCCGTCGTCGCCGGCGCGCAGCACGGCCGGAAGGCCGACGGCGGTGACCGCCGCCGCGACGACCAGCCAGCCGCGCAGCACCGGCCCGCGCGCCAGGAACGCGCCCAGCAGGCACAACAGCGGCACCCACAGGCCGTCGTGGAGCACCAGCCCCCCGAACCCCCAGACCAGGACGTCCACCGGGTCGGTGATGTACGGGTCGCCGAGCAGCCCGTACAGGCCGTAGCCGATCAGGGCGAGGCCGGCCGCCAGCAGCAGACCGCGGACCGCGGCGGTCATGCGACCACCTCGATCCGGGCGACCCACTTGGTCTGCAGGACACCGGGCCGGTTCGGAGCGATGATCCGCGCCGGGAACCCGTGATCCGCCGTCAGCACCTCACCGTTGACCCGCAGGGCCAGCAGACTGAGCGGATCGTCGGCGTACTGCGCGGGCATCTCCATCACCCGGTAGGGCCCCTCGGCCTCCAAGGAGGTGACCCGGGCCGAGGAACCCGCCGGGGCTCCGGCCCGCACCAGCAGATCGGAGACCCGCACCCCGCCCCACCGGGCACCGGCGCTCCAGCCCTCCACGCAGGCGATGGGCAGCTCGACCTCGTACTGGGGGAGTTCGCCGAGCTCGGCGAGGGTGAGCTCGTACGGCCTGGGCCCGTCGACCACGAGGCGCCAGCCGGCCGGCGCCGTGAGCGTGCCGGCCTGGGCGGCGGTGCGGTTCACCGGCAGGCCCTGGGCGCCGATGTCCGGGCGGCGCGGTGCCAGCAGGTCCAGGGCGCGCAGCCAGGGCACGGTCTGCCCGGCCGTGACCAGGGTGACCGCGCCGGTCGCGGCGAACACCGAGGCGAGGAACGCGCGGCGCCCGGCCAGGACCGGCGCCGCCCGGCGCCACCAGTTCGCCGCGATCAGGGGTGCCTTGACCGCGAGGTGGACCAGCAGCCCGCCGGTGGCCAGCCAGCCCAGCCAGAAGTGCGTCTGCCGGAACGGGAACGGCCACGGGTACCACTGCAGGGTGTTCAGCAGACCGGTGAACAGCTCCAGCAGGACGGCAGCGACCAGGACCGCGATGCCGAGCCGCTCCAGGGCGTGCAGCACGCTGCGTGCCGGAGGCCACTCGAAGAGCCGCGGGTAGACCGCCCACAGCTTCGCGCCGGCCAGCGGGACCGCGGCCAGACCGCCGATCACATGCAGCCCCTGGGTGACCCGGTAGCCGTTCACCGGGCGGGCGGGCAGGTGGGGGGCGACCCAGGAGGGCGGGTCCTGGAGCAGATGGCTGAGGAGGCCGGTCAGGAAGCAGAGCAGCAGGGCGGCGCCCAGCCACCGTCCCACGACGACCACGGTCCGCGGCTCGTGCAGCGGCGAGGTGAACGCGCCCTCGCGGAACGGCCCTCGCCGCAGCAAGGACGGGGGAGTCGGCAGCGGCGGG
>NZ_LGDO01000067.1:0-18834 GCF_001279805.1 Streptomyces sp. XY431 | reverse complement strand
CCCGGCCCGCCGGCCCGCGCCGGTGGGAGGGTGTCCGACGTGATCCCCCGTACCGCGCTGCGCTGCCTCCTCGCCCTTGCCGCCCTGGTCACCGCCCTGGCGCTGACCGTTGTCCAGGCCGGCGCTCTCCCGCGCCACGGCTGGTACCTCCTCGACGCCGTACTCTTCGCCCTCGCGGTACTGCTGCTGCGCAAGGTGCCCGGCCGGCCGGCCGTGCCACTGGTCCTGGCGGGCAGCCTTGCGGTGGCCGCCGTCGGACTCCTGGCACCGCCGCGGACCAGCGACGACGCCTACCGCTACGTCTGGGACGGGCGCGTCCAGGCCGCCGGGATCTCGCCCTACGCGCACACCCCGGACGACCCGGCGCTGGCCGGGCTGCGCGATCCCGGGCTCTTCCCGGCGGGCGACGGCTGTACCGGCTGGGACGAGCGGCGGACAGCGGCCGGGGACTGTACCCGGATCAACCGGCCGGCCGTGCACACCGTCTATCCGCCCGTCGCCCAGGTCTGGTTCCTCGCGCTGCACCCCCTCGGGGGCGGGGTGCGCGGGGTACAGGCCGCCGGGGCACTGCTGGCGGTGGCGACCACCGGGCTCCTGCTGGGAACGCGGCGGGCGCCATGGCGGGCCGCGCTGTGGGGGTGGTTCCCCGGCGTGACCGTGTGGGCCGTCAACGACGCGCACGTGGACACGCTCGGCGCGCTGCTCACGGTCGCCGGGCTCGGCTGCGCGGCCCGGGGCCGAGCAGTTCGCGGGGGACTCCTCCTCGGCGGCGCGGTCGCCACCAAACTGCTGCCGGCCCTCGCCCTTCCCGGTGCGCTGTCCGGCCTGCCGGCCCGCCGCCCGACCCGCGACGACGTCCTGCTCCTCGGCTCCGCACTGGGCGCGTTCGCCCTCTCCTACCTGCCGTACGTCGCCGTCTCCGGCACCTCCGTCCTGGGCTACCTGCCGGGCTACCTGCGGGAGGAGGGCTACGAACAGGGTCACATCGACCGGTTCGGGCTGCTGCGCCTGGTCCTGCCGGACCGCCTCGCGCCGTGGGCGGCGGGGCTGGTGCTGGCGATCGTGGTGGTCCGGGTGCTCCGCCGGGGCGACCGGGACCGGCCCTGGGAGGGCGCGCTGCTGGTGACGGGCACCGCGCTGCTGCTGGTCGCGCCCGGCTACCCGTGGTACGGGCTGCTGGTGGTCGCGCTGGTCGCCCTCGACGGCCGCTGGGAGTGGCTGGCCGTCCCGGCCGCCGGCCAGGCGCTCTACCTGACCGGAGGGCAGACCGCGCAGCAACTCGCCTACGGGACGGCGCTGTGCGTCGTCCTCCTGGTCCCGCTGCTGCGCCGGCACATCGAGGGGCGGGCAGTCCTGGCGCAAGAACGCCGTGGCGGTGGGCGGCCGGAAATGACGGAAGTCTGACGGGACGGCGCAGACCCTGGCCCGTCGGCCTCCTGGCTGGTCGGACCGGCAGCCTGAGCGGACAGAACGAAGAAGGCCGGGGAACACCGGTCGGCCGCCGCGTGGTGCTCGGCCTGCTCGGGCTCGGAGCGGCGGGAGTCGCGGCCGGCCCGTAGCTCCGGCGCCCCCGGGAGGCGGCGGCCGGCAAGGACCCGACGGGTCTCACCGGCCTGCTGCCGGGCTACTGGGAGGAACCCGGCTACGACACCGACGCCTGGGTCGGCCGCTCGAACGGACGTGACGATGCGCCGACCGCCTGACCTGCTGCTCCGCTTCACCCGGGCCGAGCGCCGGGTGCACCGTGCACCGCCGCGCCTCGTCCGTGAGCCGCCGGCCGAGGGGCGCCCCCGGCCGGCTGGACGGCCTCAGCGGGCGGGGGCGGCGCACCTGCGGAGGGCGAGGAAGTGCCGGCCGTGGGAGGTCCACCGTTCCGTCTCGACCAGCCCGGCGCCGCGGGCCCGCCGGACGGCGGCTGCGGCGCCGAGGCGCGCCCAGGCGAACGGCGGCCCGAGCCGCCCGTCCGGGCCCTCGACCCGGACGGTGACGCGCTCGTCGGCCTCGTGCGGTTCGACCTCCACCAGCAGCAGCCCGTCCGGGGCGATCAGTTCGGCGGCCCGCCGCAGCAGGGCCTGAGGGTTCCCACCGATGCCGAGGTTGCCGTCCGCCAGCAGGGCCGCACCCCAGCGGCCCTCGGCCGGCAGCCGGTCGAACACCGACCGGCAGAGCGCCGCACCGCCGAGGCCCAGGGTGCGGCTGACGGCCGCCGGTGTGACGTCGACGCCGAGTGCCGGGACGCCGAGGGCGAGAAGCGCGGCGACCAGCCGGCCGGGCCCGCAGCCGAGGTCCACGACGGGCGCGGACAGGTCGAAGCAGCGCAGCAGCAGGCTGTGGTCGCCGCCGGCGGCGGGCGCGCACCAGCGCTCGATGTCGAGCGGGATCCGGTGGCCGTCGTCGCC
Source organism: Streptomyces sp. XY431 (assembly GCF_001279805.1). NCBI lineage: Bacteria > Bacillati > Actinomycetota > Actinomycetes > Kitasatosporales > Streptomycetaceae > Streptomyces > Streptomyces sp. XY431. The sequence goes on along the minus strand of NZ_LGDO01000067.1, from coordinate 16,435 downwards.
CCGAAGCCACAGCGGGCCGCGTCCGGTGCGGACGGCCTCGGCGAACGGGTCGTCGATCCACGCCGTCGCGGCGCCGCTCAACCCGCCACCTCGGGGGCGGTCCGGAACGAGCGCAGGCGGGCGGCGAACCGGCTGTGCGGTGCCTGGGCGGCGACCAGCCCGGCGTCCTCGACGGTGTCGACGTCGGTGGCTTCGGGCAGCCGGCGCACCGCCAGGCCGGCCGCCGCGAGCCGGTCGAGGAGCATCTGCCCGGTGTCCGGGGTCGACATCGGCACCCCGAGGAGGAGTCGACGGGCGAGGCCCTCGGTCGGCCGGGCCAGACCGAGGGCCCAGAAGCCGCCGTCGGACGCGGGCCCGTACCAGGCGTCGGCCCCGGCCCGGCGCACCGGTGAGAGCGGCTCGGCCAGGGTGGCCGCGCTCACCTGCGGGGTGTCCATACCGACCAGCAGCGCGGGCGCGTGCGGGGCGAGCCGGGCCGCGTGGCCGAAGGCCGCGGCCAGCCGCGCGTCCAGGCCGCCGCCGCTCTGCGGAACCACCTGCCACCCCGGCGGCAGCCAGCCGCCCGGTTCGCCGTCCAGGACCAGCAGGCGCCGCCCGGCCGGTACGGTCGCCAGGGTGTGCAGGGTGTCCACCAGCGCGGCCTCGGCCAGCGCCGCCGCCTGCTCGGGCGTACAGGCGGGGGTGAGCCGGGTCTTCACCCGGCCCGGCACGGGAGCCTTGGCGATGACCAGCAGGGTCGGCGGCGGGGCGGCCAGGACGGCCCGCATGTCGCGGATCGCCTGCCGGGTGCCGCGCAGCGTGCCGGTGACCTTCGACCGGCCGGCGCGCGGCAGGTAGTCGACGGAGGTCTCGGCGATCCGCATTCCGGCGGCCGAGGCGGCGAGCACCATCTCCAGTGGGTACCCGGAGCGGCGGTCGCCCAGCCCGAGGGCGAGCAGGCGTTCCCGCCTCGCGGCCCGCATCGGCCCCAGGTCGTGCAGCGGGGCGCCGGTGCGGGCCCGCAGCCGGTGGGCCAGCACGGTGTTGGCGAACCTGGCGTGCAGGGGCCAGGCGCCGACGGTCGCCGGCCGACGGCGGCCGAGCACGAGGTCGGCGCTGCCGTCGGCCACCGGAGCGGTCACCCGGGGCAGTTGGGCGGGATCGAGGGAGCCGTCGCAGTCCAGGAAGCAGACCAGCTCGGCGGTGGCGGCGAGGAGCCCGGCGTGGCAGGCGGCGCCGAATCCGCGCCGGGACTCCTCGACCACGGTCGCCCCGAGCGAGCGGGCCAACTCGGCCGAGCCGTCGCGCGAACCGTTGTCCACGACGATCGCCCGCCAGCCCGGCGGGATCCGCCCGAGGACCCAGGGCAGGGCCGCCGCCTCGTCGAGGCAGGGCAGCACGACATCGACACCGGAGGAAGGAAGAGGGGTAACGGAGGTCACGCCGGTCACGCTAGGGGCCGTGCGGCCCCGCGTGGCGGCGCCGCAGCCTTACAGAACTCGAACGTCGCGCCGACGGCCCACCGGGGCGCCGTCGCGGCGGGCCCCGGATCTTACGGAGGTCGAACGGATGCCGGCTGCGGCGTCCGCACCGGCGCGGGGGCACCTATCCTCGGCGGGGTGAACGAGCCCTCCGCCACCACCGGACCGCCGGCCGCCGGTCGCGTCCTGGTGATCGACGACGACCCGACCGTGGCCGAGGTCGTCGCCGGTTACCTCGCCCGAGCAGGCCACCAGGTCGACCACGCCGCCGACGGCCCCCAGGGGCTCGCCCTCGCCCACGCCCACCGCCCCGACCTGGTGGTCCTCGACCTGATGCTCCCGGGCATCGACGGCCTGGAGGTACTGCGACGCCTGCGCGGCCGGGACACCGGGGCGCAACTGCCGGTCGTCATGCTCACCGCCAGGGGCGACGAGGCCGACCGCATCCTCGGCCTGGAACTGGGCGCCGACGACTACGTCACCAAGCCGTTCAGTCCGCGCGAGCTCGTCCTGCGGGTCCAGTCGGTGCTGCGGCGCTCGCGGGCGGGGGCACCGGAGCCCGGCAGCCCGGCCGGGCCCGTCCGCTCCGGGGACATCACCCTCGACGGGCCGGCCCGTCGAGCCCACCGGGTGGGGAAAGAACTGTCTCTCACCGCAAGGGAGTTCGACCTGCTGGCGTTCCTCCTGCGGCACCCCGGCACGGTGTTCTCCCGGCAGGAGCTGATGGCCCGCGTCTGGGGCTGGGACTTCGGCGACCTCTCCACCGTCACCGTCCACGTGCGGCGCCTGCGCGAGAAGATCGAGGACGACCCCGCCGCGCCGCGGCTGATCAGCACGGTGTGGGGCGTCGGCTACCGCTACGACCCGGTGCGGCGCGCCGAGGAGGACCGCTCGTGAAGGACCTGCTGCTGATCGCGCTGTTCGCGGCCCTCGGCGCCGGCGGCGCGGGCCTGCTCGGCTGGCCCGCCGTCCGGCTGCTGCGCCGACGCTCGATGGCGCTCTCGCTGTTCTGCGTCGCGGTCGTCACCGTGCTCGCCGTCACCTCCGGGACCTTTGCCGTCGCGCAGGCCATGTTCCTCTCCGCCCACGACCTCGGTGTCGTGATAACGGTGCTCGCCATGGCCGCCGTCGTGTCCCTGTGCACGGCCGCGCTGCTGGGGCGGCAGGTGGTCGCGGGAAGCAGGGCGCTGACCGAGGCCGCCAGGACCGTCGGCAGCGACACCGGCTTCACCGCACCCGCCCACCCGCTGGGCCGCGAACTGGCCCAGCTCAGCGGGGAACTCGCCGCCACCAGCGCCCGGCTCGCCGAGTCCCGGGCCCGCGAACAGGCCCTCGAACAGTCCCGGCGGGAGCTGGTGGCCTGGATCTCGCACGACCTGCGTACCCCACTGGCCGGGCTGCGGGCCATGGCCGAGGCACTGGAGGACGGCGTCGCAGAGGAGCCCGAGCGCTACCTCCGGCGGATCCGAACCGAGGTCGAGCGGCTCACCGGCATGGTGGACGACCTGTTCGAACTCTCCCGCATCCAGGCCGGCACCCTCTCCCTCTCGCTCTCCCGGGTCTCCGTCTACGACCTGGTCGACGACGCCCTGGCCGGCGCCCACCCCCTGGCCCGCCAGCGCGGCGTCCGGCTGGAGGGCCGCCAGGTCGCCGCCGAGCCGATCGAGGTGGACAGCCGCGAAATCACCCGGGTGCTCGGCAACCTCCTCGTCAACGCGATCCGCTCGACGCCCGCGGACGGCGTCGTCGCGGTCTCGGCCCGACGGGAGGTGGACGAGGTCGTCCTCGCGGTCACCGACGGCTGCGGCGGCATTCCGGAACAGGACCTCTCCCGCGTGTTCGAGACCGGCTGGCGGGCCGGCAGCGCCCGAACGCCCCGGCGCGACCCCGGTGAGGGCGGGGACACCGGTGCGGGCCTCGGACTGGCCATCGTCCGCGGCATCGTCGAGGCCCACGCCGGCCGCGCCCGGGTGCGCAACGTCGATGGCGGCTGCTGCTTCGAGATCGCCCTCCCGGCGGCGCGCGGCTGAGGTCCTCCGCTTGGCGCCACCCGCGCGGCGGCGGGGTGCCGGGGCTCTCGTGCGGCGCTCCGGTCAGGCCCGGAGCGGCGCGGCGGCGAACTCGGCCATCCCCGCACCGAACGGCACCCGGGCCCGCCAGCCCAGCTCGGAACGGAGCCGGTCGGAGTCGGCGGTGATGTGCCGGACGTCCCCGAGCCGGTACTCACCCGTGACCACCGGCGCCGGCCCGCCGTGCGCGTCCGCGAGAGCCCGGGCCATCCCGCCGACCGTGTTCACCTCCCCGCTGCCGACGTTGTACGCCCGGGCGCTGCCCGGCAGCCGGGCACCTGCGTCGTCCAACGCGGCCAGGTTCGCCGCTGCGACATCGTCGACGTGGACGAAGTCCCGGCGCTGCCCGCCGTCCTCGAACACCCGCGGCGCCTCGCCGCGGGCGAGTGCGGACCGGAACAGCGAGGCCACCCCCGCGTACGGGGTGTCGCGCGGCATGCCGGGGCCGTAGACGTTGTGGTAACGCAGGGTGAGGACGGACCCGCCGCAGGATCGGGCCCAGGCCGTCGCCAGGTGCTCCTGAACGAGTTTGGTCGCGGCGTACACGTTGCGGGGGTCGGCGGGTGCGTCCTCCGCGACCAGCTCGGGCCGCAACGCCGCGCCGCACACCGGGCACGGCGGTTCGAACCGCCCGGCGTCGAGATCGTCCGGCCGCCGGGGGCCGGGCGCCACGCTCCCGTGTTCCCGGCATGCGTACCGGCCCTCACCGTAGATCACCATCGATCCGGCCAGCACCAGGTTCCGCACCCCGGTGCGGGCCATCGCGGACAGGAGCACCGCGGTGCCGAGGTCGTTGCAGCCGACGTACTCGGGCGCGTCGTCGAGGTCGAGACCGAGGCCGACCATCGCCGCCTGGTGGCAGACCGCGTCCACCCCGGCCAGGGCGCGCTCCACCGTGGCCGCGTCCCGTACATCGCCGTGCCGGAACTCGACGCCGGCCGGCAGATCGGGAGCCGACCCCGAAGGGTGGACCGCGGGCAACAGCGCGTCCAGCACGCAGACCTCACGGCCCGCAGCGACCAGAGTGCGCACGACGGCCGAACCGATGAACCCGGCGCCGCCGGTGACCAGAATCCTCATGACCGGCGACGTTACCGGCCGGCCCGGCCGCCGGGCTGTCGCAGCGGGACGGTGTCAGCGATCCGTAAGACGGCCGGCAGCGGCGGTCGGTCCCGATCGCGTGCGAGGAAGCTCCGCGGCAGGGCCCGACGGTCCGGAACGACTCGGACCGCAGGGGTTTCAGGTGCCGGAGTTGTCGACGAACCCCACGATGTCGAGGTATTCGATTTCGGGGGGAACGCCATAAATCCCCGTCACCTTGTCGACGATTTCCTCCGTGAAGAACGCGCGGGCTTTGTCCTCGTCGTCCCACACGTAGAAGTTCCTTGCCCGAAAGCCGTCTTCGTCGAGCATGAAGCTCTTGAAGCGAAGGCCGGCCATGCCTTCGAACGGTCCTCGGAGTTCGTCGGCAGTCTTTTCGAGAGTTGAACGATCGAGCTTTTCGGTCTGCGTGAAAGTCACGAGCACGCCGATCATCGGTCCTCCTGCGGATTGGGGTCCAACAATAGGACGATCGAGTGGTGCCAGAGGCGGATCCCATTATACGCGGCCGGGAATTCCGGTCTTCAGGCCGCGATTCGGCTGTGCGGATTCGCGGTAGGCGACGGCCGTCGGCCCGGCGACGGGCTCCGGTCGGTGGTCCGTGCCCGCATCGACGAGCCGGAACCCGCCCTTGGCGTCGGCGTACGCGCTGCCCGCCGCCAGCCGCCGTCGTCAGGGGTGAGCCGTCGCCGTGCTGCGGCAGATCGGCGGGCCGTCCGGCACCCGCTGGGCCGACGGGCTGAGCCCAAGGCTTGAGGCGGTGGCCCCGGGACCTGGAGCGGGAACCCTCGCCCCGCAGCTCGGACACGTGTACGGCCCGGAAGCTCCGGGTAGGCCAGGCGGCACCGGCCGCAGGAGCCGGTCGAGGAAGCGGGACGAGCGAGTGGCGCAGGTATTGGTGACTTACCGCCAGGGAGGTTACGGGTGAGGGTCGGTGCGGCGCGCGGTCGCGAAGTGCTGGTGGTCGGCGACTACTTCGCCGATCTGATCTTCCAGGGCCTCGAACGGCCGGTCCGGCCGGGCACCGAGGTCTTCGCCGGGGCGCTCGACCTGCTTCCCGGCGGGGCCTTCACGCCGGCGATGGCCATGCACCGGCTGGGCCGCGACGTGGTGTGGGCCGCCGACTTCGGCACCGACCTGTTCAGCTCGCTCGTGCTCGGCGCGGCTCGGGCCGAGGGCCTGGACGAGAGCGGCTTTCGGCACCACGCCGCTCCGCTGCGCAGTGTCACGGTGGCACTGTCGTACCCCGGCGACCGGGCCATGGTCAGCTACCAGGATCCGCACGGGGCGCCGCCGCTCACCGAGTTGCTGCGCGAGCACCGCCCCGCGGTGTTGATGCTGCCCCAACTGCGTTACGGTGCCGAGCTGAAGGCATCGCTGTCGGTTGCGCGTCAGCTCGGAACCCTGGTGTTCATGGACTGCCAGGACGTGCCCGCCACCCTCGACACGCCCACGGTGCGCGAGGTCCTCGCCGGCGTGGACGTCTTCGCCCCCAACGCCGACGAGGCGCTGCGGCTGACCGGTGCGGGCACGGTGGACGACGCGCTCGACCTCTTGGCCGGGCTCGTCCCCACCGTGGTCGTCAAGCGAGGGGGCGAGGGGGCGAGCGCGGTGCAGGAGGGGAAACGGTACGACGTCCGCGCGGTCCCGGCCGACGTCGTGGACACCACCGGAGCGGGTGACTGCTTCAACGCCGGTTTCGTGCACGCCCTGCTCGCGGGGCAGCAACTGCCGGCCTGCCTCGCCACCGCCGTCGCGTGCGGGGCCGCGGCCGTGACCGGCCCGGGTTCCAGCCGCGCCCTCGACCCCGCCGGGCTGCTGCACTGGCTTGCTCGCGTCCCCCGTCCCTGAACCCTGCCCACCCGCCGTGACCCACGGAGCTGGGCACCCCGGCCGTTGCACACAGTGGCAGGCCCCATTCACTTGGTGATCGCCTCGTGTTAGCGTCCGGTGATCCTGAGCTGACACGAGCGGACGCGCGTGGGCCCGGCCCCTCGCGCGCCGAAGGGGGCATCGGATGAGGATTCTGGTCACTGACCTGGACGGCACGCTGCTGGGCGGCGACCGGGCCGACCGTCGGCGGTTGCGAGCCGCGCTGGCCCGTCATCCGGAGCTGACGGTGGTCTTCGCGACCGGTCGGGGCCTGCCCTCGGTACGAGAGGTGCTGCGGGACCCGCTGGTGCCCCGGCCGCGCTGGATCATCGCCGACGTGGGGGCGAGCGTCCTCGACGGCGTCTCGCTGGCCCCGGTCGAGCCCCTGCAGAGCCGGTTGCGCAGCGGCTGGCCCGGAGCCCGCCGCGTACGCGCCGCACTGCGTCACCTGCCCGGCCTGACGTACCAGCACGGCGTGGCCCAGGACGGCCGCTGCTCGTTCCACCTGCGTCCCGAACGGATCACGCGGGAGCTCACCGACGCGGTGCGGGCGTTGGGCTGCACGTGGCTCTACTCCGCGGACCGCTACTTCGACGTCCTGCCGCCGGGGGCGGGCAAGGGCGCCGCCCTGGCCGCCCTGGCCGCCGAGCAGCGCTGGCCGATGTCCTCGGTCCTGGTCGCCGGCGACTCCCTCAACGACCTGTCGCTCTTCGGGCTCGGCACCCACGCAGTGATCGTCGGTGGCGCCGAGCCCGCTCTTCTCGACGCTGTACCCGAGGACGACCGCGTCCACCGCCCCGACCGGCCGGGCGCCGCAGGGATCCTGTCGGCCCTCCGGGAACTGGGCTGGGTGGAACGCGAGTACCCGCTCGTGGTCGGCTACCACCGGCCACCGGTCACCTGGACCCCGGACGGGTGGCGGCCACCCGCGAGCCCCAACGGCATCCTGCCCACCCTGCGCAGCCTGTTCAGCGGGAACCCGCAGGCTGTCTGGACCACCGCCGCAGTCCTCGACACCGACACGGACACCGACACCGACGCGGTCCTCGATACCGACACCGGCATCGACACCGGCACCGTCCACGGCCCCGACGCGCGCCCGGCACCGCTGGACCGCCACGACACCGGACTTCCGCTCTCCTTCGTCCGGCTGAACCCCGCCGAGTGGTCGGGGTACTTCCACCGGGCGTGCAAGGAGACGCTCTGGCCGGTGCTGATGTCCCAGCCCGAGCGCCTGCGGTTCGACCCCGACGCCTGGACCCACTACCGCGAGGTGAACGCCCGCTTCGCCGACCACATCCAGGCCCGGGCCGCACCGGGTGCCACCGTCTGGCTGCACGACTACAACCTGTGGCTCGTCCCCGGACTTCTCCGCCCGACCCGCCCGGACCTGCGGATCGGCTTGTTCCACCACACCCCCTTCCCGCCGGCGGACGTCTTCGCCGCCCTTCCCACCGCCGGGGAGATCCGCGCCTCGCTGAGCTGCCTGGACTGGGCCGGATTCCACACCGAGGCATTCGCCGACCGCTTCCGGCGGGTCCTCGCCCGATCCCCGCGGATGCCCCGGCTCGGCGTGCACCCGCTGGGCATCGACCGCGGTGCCATCGCGGCCTTGGCCCGCAACCGTGCTCGTACCCGTGCCCGCACCTGCACCCGCCTGCCCCGGGCGGGCGCGGCCGAGGACGCACTGGTGCTCTCCGTCGAGCGCCTGGACTACGCCAAGGCCCCGGTCGAGAAGGTGGAAGCCATCGCCGCGCTGCTCGCCCGCCGGCCCGAGCTGCGCGGACGGCTGAGGTTCCGCCTGGTGTGCCCGCCGCCCGAGGCCGGCATCACCTCCCACGACGCGACCCGCCGGCAGCTGGAACGCCGCATCGTCGAGATCAACCGTGCGTGGCACGAGGGGCAGTGGCGACCCATCGAGTACCTGCCGCGCAGTCTGCCGCTGGCCGAGGTGATCGACCACTACCTCGCGGCCGACGTGTTCTGGGTGACCTCCCTGCAGGACGGTATGAACCTGACCGCGAAGGAATTCGTCGCCGCCCAGCACGCGGCCGGCCGCTCCGGTGCGCTGGTGCTCTCCCGTCACGCCGGTGCCGCCGCGCAGTTGGGCACCGCGGCGCTCCTCACCGACCCCTACTCACCCGCCGACCTCGTCGAAACCCTGCACCGGGCGCTGACGCTCACCCCCGACGAACGCCGGGCGCGACTGCAACGCCTCGCGGACCTGCTGGGGAACCGCCACCCGCTGGACTGGGCCGCCGACATCACCACCGCCATCCGAGGCCGCGACCCGGGTCCCGGCCAGGACCTGCGCAGTCCCGAGTACGCCCGGAGCGGCTGAGTCCAGGTGACTGGTCGAGCCGCCGTCTCCGACCTGGCGACCATGACCGAGACCGCGACCGCGGAGCAGCGCACCGTCGGCGACCAGGCCCTGTGGCTCGACGACCGCACCCTCGCTCCCGCCGTCGTCCGGTGCCCGGTGCACGGCCGGACCGAACCCTGACGCTCACCTGACCACCCCCGTGCCGGAGGGCCCGGCAGACCCGGGACCCACGGCCAGCGTCAGTTCGAGGACCCGGTGCGGCGATGCGAGGTCCGGAAACAGCTCCCGCAGCTGCGACATCCGGTACCGGACCGTCTGGGGATGGACGAACAACGCCGCCGCGACCTCGTCCCGCCTGCCCTGGTGCAGCAGCCACGCCCGCAAGGTCTCCTCCAGCCGCCGCGCGGTCGCGACGGGCAGGGGCCGCAACGGTGCGAGGGCTCGGGCACGCAGGTCCGCGAACGCGTCCGCGTCGGCGTTCAGCACCAGCTCGGGCAGGTGCTCCTCGGTGTCACGGATGTCGGGGGAGAGGGAGCGCGCGCGTACGGCCCGTGCGTACGAGGCGGACGCACGGGTCCATGGCCGGGCGGGGCCCACCACGGCGGTGCGGTCGGTGAGCTGCCGCAAGAGGCGTGATCGGTCGGCGTCGGGGACGAGCAGCACACCGGTGGCGTCCGGCAGGTCGTCGAGGACGAGCGTGCCCGGGTCGAGCGTGCGGTAGGCAGGCCGGGCCTGGGCGGCGGGCAGCAGGACCGCCGTCAGCGATACCGGGGGCTGCCACCCGGCTCGTTGGACGGAGGCCAGCAGCACGTCCGGGCTCGCGTCCGCGAGGAGGTCGCGGGTCAGGTGTTCCAGGTGGCGCTCGTGGGCCCGGCCCCGGGCGGCCAGTTCGTCGGCGTGGCCCGCGGCGCTCGCGGCGGAGAGCTCGTCGATGTAGGCGAAGGTCAGTTCGGCGAACCTCGCGACCTCGGCGGCGGGCAGGCCCGCGGGTACCGCACCCGCCGCAAGGCATCGCCAGGCCACGCGGGCCCCGACGCGGTAGGCGCTGAGCAGGGCGTCCATCGAACGGCCGTCGCGCACCTCGCCGCGGCCCAGCTCGTAGGCCGCGTCACCGGCGTCGCCGCCGATGGCGTTCCCGCTCGCGAGGTCCAGGTAGTGCCCCAACGCGGTGCGGACGGCCCGGCGGATGGTGCCGCCCATGCGGCCCGAAAGGGCGTTGGCGTAGGAGGGGACCTCGTCGATGATCGCCTGGACGACCTCGTCGGCGGTGGCCCTCAGCGCGGCCCGGAGTGCGGCGACCGTCGTCTCGTCCAGGACCGGTTCGCCGGCCCTTCGGATTGCATGGCTCACGTTTTTGTTCCTTGCGAACAATCCAGTCGACCAGATTTACATCCTGCGGTCAGGACTTTACGCCCTGAGGCGCAGCAAGCTGGAGTCATGACGAGTACAGCCCTCCGCAGCAGGGCGTGGAAACTGCTGGAGATGGTCACGACGCCGCTGCTGCCGTCGGACTACCTCGACCTGGTCGGCCCGCTGCGTGCGGGTGCCGACCTGCGTGGGCGCATCGAGGCCGTTCACCCCGAGACAGGTGACGCCGCGACCGTCGTGATCAGGCCGGGACGGGGCTGGCGCGGTCACACGGCCGGCCAGTATGTGCGGATCGGGGTCGACGTCGACGGGACGCGCCTGTGGCGCGTCTACTCCATCACCTCGCCGACAGACCGCCGGGACGGCCGCATCACGATCACCGTGAAGGCGGTCCCGGACGGCAAGGTCAGCAACCACCTGATCCGCAGGGCGGCACCGGGCACGCTGGTCCGGCTCGACCAGCCGACCGGTGACTTCGTGCTGCCGTCGTCCGCGCCCGCCAAGGTGCTCTACCTGACGGCCGGCAGCGGCATCACCCCCGTGATGGGCATGCTGCGCGACACCGACTTCGACGACGTCGTCATGGTCCACTGCGCGCCGAAGCCGCAGGACGTGATCTTCCGCAGCGAACTGCACGACCTGGTAGCGGCCGGGAAGCTGCGTCTCACCGAGGTGCACACCGGCGCGGACGGCAGGCTCGACATCGCCCGTCTCCACGAACTCGTGCCCGACTGGGCCGAGCGCGAGACCTGGGCCTGCGGGCCCGCGGGCCTGCTCGACGCCGCAGAGGACCACTGGACCGGGCACGGCGTCCGGGAGCGTCTGCGCACCGAACGCTTCCGACCTCGCATCGCCGTCGTCGGCGACGGCGGCGAGGTCACCTTCAGTGCCACCGGCAGGACCGTCGACGCGGACGGCGCCACGCCGCTGCTGGCCATCGGTGAGGAGGCCGGCGTGCTCATGCCCTCCGGGTGCCGCATGGGCATCTGCTTCGGCTGCGTCACGCCGCTCAGGGCGGGCGCCGTCCGCGACCTGCGCACCGGCGAGATCACCGAGGCCGAGCCGGGCGTCCTCATCCAGACCTGCGTGTCCGCCGCGGCGGGCCCCTGCGACATCGAACGGTAGGAGCATCTTGACCGCCATCGACCCCACCGCCCATCTGACCGCGGAGCAGATCGAGGAGCTCGGCCGCGAGCTGGACGCGATCCGCGACGAGGTGATCGCCGGCCGCGGGCAGAAGGACGCCGCCTACATCCGCAGGGTCATCTCGGCGCAGCGGAAGCTCGAGCTGGCCAGCCGGGGTGTGCTGCTGTTCTCGATCTTCCCGCCCGCGTGGCTGCTCGGCACCGCCGGTCTGTCCGTGGCGAAGATCATCGAGAACATGGAGATCGGCCACAACGTCCTGCACGGCCAGTGGGACTGGATGCGGGACCCGAAGATCCACTCCACCACCTGGGAGTGGGACCACGTCTCGCCGTCCGAGCAGTGGAAGCACTCGCACAACGAGCTGCACCACACGTACACCAACGTGATCGGCAAGGACAACGACCTCGGCTACGGCATCATGCGCGTCGACGAGGACCAGAAGTGGCACCCGTTCCACCTCGGCCAGCCGCTGTGGAACCTCGTCAACGCCTGCTTCTTCGAGTACGGCATCGCGGCGTACGACCTGGAGCTCGGCAAGAACCTGCACAGGAGTCGCCGAAAGGACCCGGAGTTCCGCGCGCGGGCCAGGGCCGTCGGCCGCAAGATCCGCAAGCAGGCGCTCAAGGACTACGTGGTCCACCCGCTGCTGTCGGGCCCGTCGTTCCCCACCACGCTCGCCGCCACGTTCACCGCGAACCTGGTCCGCAACATCTGGTCGCACTCGGTGATCATGTGCGGGCACTTCCCCGAGGGCGTTCAGGTCTTCGAGCGCCGGTCGATCGAGGGCGAGACACGCGGCCAGTGGTACCTGCGCCAGATGATGGGCTCGGCGAACATCAGCGGCAGCAGGGCCATGCACTTCATGACCGGCAACCTGTCGCACCAGATCGAGCACCACCTGTTCCCGGACCTGCCGAGCAACCGGTACGCCGAGGTCGCGGTGAAGGTGCGCGCGCTGTTCGAGAAGTACGAGCTGGAGTATGTCACCGGGCCGCTGCCCAAGCAGGTGTTCTCCGCGTGGCGCAAGGTCTTCCGGCTCTCGCTGCCGAACAGGAAGCCCGAGGTCACGACGCCGGGCCGCGACCAGGAGCTCGTCGCGGCCTGACCCGGCGGGATCCGGAGGGCTTCGCCGCCGATCAGGTCGAGTACGGCGTCGACGCCGTTCGGTGCCGCTGCACGGGCCGCCGACCGACCCGTGCGGGAAGGGGCTCCGTTGCTCCGGTCTACGACTCGTCGAACGTCCAGGTGAGCGCCACCTGCCCCGGCTCCGGGGTGCCGCCGGCACGGCGGTACGTCGCTCGTGCCGGGAAACTCGCGGGTCAAGGGGAAAGGAGGGACTGGTCCTGAGGGGTGGCGGTCTCGGGGAAGGCACGGCCCAGCAGGGTGTGCAGGGTGTCGCGCTCGTCCGGTGTGAGGTGTTCGAGCGCGGTGAGGCCGGACATCAGCTCGGCCCGGATGCCGTGGACGGTGCGCTCGCCCTGTTCGGTCAGCACGATGTTCTTGATCCGGCGGTCGGCCGGGTCGGTTTCCCGGCGGACGAGGTGTTGGGCCGCGAGCCGGTCGACGATGCCGGTGATGTTGGAGGCGTCGCAGGCCAGCAGGTCGGCGAGGGCGCGCATGGGCCGGGGGCGGACCAGCAGGCTGAGCGTCTTGCCCTGCATCAGGGTGAGCCCGTGCTCGGCGGCCACCGTCGCGAAGTGGCGGTAGTAGGACGCTGCCACCCGCGCGAGCCGGTCCATCAGCTCTTCGGGGGAGGGCGCTGGTGCGGGCCGGGGCGTCTGGGGCATGGGTCCAGCATAGGGAGATCGGTTGACATCCTCAACCATCGAGGTCTACCGTCGAAAGTACTTGAAGACATCAACCATCCAGGTCTTCAAGCCCCTGGAAGGACCGCGTGACCCTCATGACGCACACCCCGCCGCCCCCCGCTGCGGCCGACGTTCCCGCCCTGGTCACCCGCCTGCGCGCCACCTTCGACAGTGGCCGGACCAAGCCCCTCGCCCGGCGCCTGGACCGGCTCGCCGCCCTGCGTTCGATGCTCACCGAGCAGACCGAGGTGTTCCAGCAGGCGCTGGCCGCCGACCTCGGCAAGAGCGCGGCGCAGGCGTACCGCACCGAGATCGGGTTCACGCTGAACGAGCTCGACCACACCGTCGCGCACCTGGAGGAGTGGCTCCGGCCGAAGCCCGCCGATGTCCCCGGGTTCTTCCGGCCCGCCTCGGCCCGGGTGGTCCGCGATCCGCTCGGCGTGGTCCTGGTTGTCGCGCCCTGGAACTACCCGCTGCAGCTCGCGCTGGTCCCGCTGGTGGGAGCCCTGGCGGCCGGCAACACGGTGGTCGTCAAGCCCAGCGAGCTCGCCCCCGCCACGTCCGCCGCGATGGCCCGGCTGCTGCCGCGCTACCTCGGCCCGGACACGGTGGCCGTGGTCGAGGGCGCCGTCCCCGAGACCACCGCCCTGCTGGAGCAGCGGTTCGACCACATCTTCTACACCGGCAACGGTGCGGTCGGCCGGATCGTGATGGCCGCGGCCGCCCGCCACCTCACCCCGGTCACCCTGGAACTCGGCGGCAAGAGCCCGGTCGTGGTCGAGCCCGGCGCCGACCTGGCGGTCACCGCGAACCGCATCGCCCAGGGCAAGTTCCTCAACGCCGGCCAGACCTGTGTGGCCCCCGACTACGTCCTCGCCATCGGCGAGAGCGCCACCGCACTGGAGCGGCACCTCGCCGACGCCGTGCGCGAGCTGCTCGGCGACGACCCGGCAGCCGCGCCCGAGTACGGGCGGATCGTCAACGACCGCCACTTCGACCGGCTGACCGCGCTGCTGGACGACGGGAGGGTCGTCACCGGCGGCGGTCACGACCGCGGTGAGCGCTACCTCGCCCCGACCGTCCTCGCGGACGTCTCCCCGGACGCGCCGGTGATGCGCGCGGAGATCTTCGGCCCGATCCTGCCGATCGTCGCCGTGCCCGACCTCGACGCGGCGATCGCCTTCATCAACGAGCGTGACAAGCCGCTCGCCCTCTACGCCTTCACCGAGTCCGAGCGGACCAAGCGGCGGCTCACCGAGGAGACCTCCTCCGGCGCGCTCTCCTTCGGCCTGCCGGTCTCCCACCTCGCCATGCCCGACCTGCCCTTCGGCGGCGTGGGGGAGAGCGGCATGGGCCGCTACCACGGCGAGTACTCCATCGACACGTTCAGCCACGCCAAGGCCGTCGTCGACAAGCCGCTCACCTGAGCCGAGCGGCGCCGCCGTCCGAGCCGACCGACCACCCCGGAGAACGAACCCGTGACCACCCCCATCGACCACGCCGCCGCCGTCGCCGCCGAGACCTCGCGCTTCGTCGCCACCGTCCGCACCGCCGACCCGGCCACCCCGGTGCCCACCTGCCCCGGTTGGACGCTGTCCGACCTGGTGCGCCACACCGGCAGCGTGCAGCGCTGGTTCACCGTCCTGCTGCGGCAGAGACTCCAGGAGCCGCCGCGCAGCAGGGACGTCGAGCTGCACCTGCCGCCGACGCCGGACGGCTACCCCGCCTGGCTGGCCGAGGCCGCGGAGCAGGCCGGCGCGGAATTCGCCTCGGTCGATCCCGACGCGCCGATGTGGGCCTGGGGCGCCGATCAGCACGCCCGCTTCTGGGTGCGCCGGATGCTGTTCGAGACCTTGGTGCACCGCGTCGACGCCGACCTCGCCCTGGGCCTGGACCCCGACATCGACCCGGTGCTGGCCGCCGACGGCGTCTCGGAGTTCCTGACCAACCTGCCTTTTGCCGCCGGGTTCGCCCCCGGAACGGCCGCCCTCCGGGGCGCGGACCGGACCATCCGGTTCACCCGCACCGACGGCGACGGGGACTGGCTGGTCCGGCTGCGTCCCGACGGCTTCGGGCTCGACCGGCAGGCCCGGGAGGCCGCAGCGAGCGCCGACGCGTCGGTCCGGGGTACCGCCGCAGACCTGCTGCTCCTCCTCTACGGCCGGCTGGACCGGTCCGCCGGCCGGTTCGAGGTGCGGGGGGACGACGAGCTGCTCGCGCACTGGACCGCCAACTCCGCCTTCTGAGCCGTCGGCCGGCCCGCCGACCGGGGTGACCGGAGAGGAGGGGCCTGAGCCCGGGGCGGCCGTCCGACCGCCCCGCCGCACGGTTGCCCGCCGCCGCTCGTGAGAGGCATCCGCCCAGGTGGGCGGCGGTGCGGCCAACCGGCCGGCTCGCCCTATGCTGGCGCCATGACAGAGCTTCCCGGCTTCGCCGTCCTGCTGACCCGCCTGCTGCACCACCAGGGTCAGGAGCCCGCCGAGTTCGCCCACCGGGCGGGGGCCGGCGAGGCCGACGTGTTCGCGCTGCTGGACGGTGCCGCGCCGGACCAGGAACTGCTGCGCCGCCTCGCCCCCGCGCTCGGCCTGGACACCGCCGACCTGTTCGAGATCGCGGCCGTCCCGCTGCCGGAGGACCTCGCACCGGCCGGCGGGATGGCCACCACCTCCATCGTCAGCGTGCTGCGGTTCGGCAAGGCGCTGCCGGCCGACCGGCGGGCCGAACTCCGCGCGTTCGTCGCCGGTCTGCCGCCCGTCCGGGCGACCGGACGGATCGAGGGCCTGCCCGCCTCGGCCCCCGCCCCCGACCCGCGGTCCGCCGGGAACCTGCTGATGCGGATGGTCGCCACCCGCAACCTCGGCTGGACCGGGACGGCGAAGGTGTTCCACCTGCTCACCGGGCGCTACTGGATGTCCACCGCCTACGGGCGGATCGCCGCCGGGGAGGACCGGCTGACCCCGGATCTGCTCGTCGACTTCGCCACCGTGCTCGGCCTGCCCGCGGCCGTGCCGGCGGCGCTCCTCGGCATGCTGCTGCCGCCGGACGGACCCCGGCCGGACGCGTCAGCGACGGACGCCGCCCTGCTGCTGCGCGGCCTTCGCCGGCTGGGCGTCGAGCAGCTGCGCGAGGCCGAGGACCTGGCGCGGGCCCTGCAACCGGGCTGATCCGCCGGGCCCCGCCGGTTCCGCACGCGGGCGGCGGGCGGCGGGCGGCGGGAGTGACGGTGGGCGGGCCAGGCCCCGTGGGCGCGGGCGTGGCGGGCGGGGGGGGGGCCCGGCGGGGGGTTGG